>NZ_NFKD01000021.1:0-59253 GCF_002160215.1 Bacteroides sp. An19
CGCCGGACACCCGTGCATCGCCGGACACCAGTGCATTGCCGGACACCTGTGCATTGCCGTACACCCGTGCATCGCCGGACACCCGTGCATCGCCGGACACCCGTGCATCGCCGGACACCCATGCATCGCCGGACTGTTCAATGTTTCCCTCTTTTTCGATGAACCCTCCTAGTTCTCCTTCATTAGCATACTTGAAGGACTTGACGCATTTAATGCGGAATAACTTTACTCCGAATGTGTTGACTACAAACTCGTCTGTCAGAATGAATTTCTTTTCCATTATTATATGTTTATATGGGCTATTTCTTAATAGAAAAGCCGACCTATCCTCACGGACGGGACGGCTTACACGTAACATGCTTGTCCACGTTCTTAGTTAAACAATTAAATAACTAACCTATAAATCTTGAAACAAAAGCTCCCCCGCAACCTGCAACGGTTTCAAGCCCGAATCATGGACGGGCGGGGGATTGTATATATAAGGTGAGTGCCGCTCAGCTAAGAGGTGTTCACAGCGGGCATACCGCCACTCATGACCTGATACAAGTGTTTGTTTTTCTACGTGCGATTCGCTGCGTGCCTCTTGGCGGCTTCCCTTGACGCAACTCTTTTCGCACACGACCTTTAAGCTACTCCGTCGTTCCGTTTCGCATCGGGGAAAAGGTTAACCCCATTTATATAGCCCTTATTGCTTCGGGCTTCCCAGCATGTCAAAGGTCTCTTATTGGTGGTCACCGCATCAGGAATCGAACCTGAATATGAAGTTTAGGAAACTTCCGCTCTGTCCGTTGAGCTATGCGGCGTAATGCGGATTGTCACACGACATGCGTGCACTCGCGGCTCTCCACGTACCTGTCTATGCTGTCCACATCGTACAGGAAGGTCTTGTCCGTAAGCCTGAACGCCCGTATCAGGTTGTTGTCCTTGAGGTTCCTTATGAACTTCTCCCCGCATCCCAGGTAGTTCATCGCCTCCTGTATGTTCAGGTATTTCTTCCTTATAGGCTCCACTTTCAATGTCTGTCTTGTGCGTCCCATCGTTATCTGTAGTTTTTCTTGTAATACTTGGCTATGTCGTATTCGGAAGCCCCTTCACCGAGCGTGTCCTTAATCTCATCGTATGCGCTCTGCGGCATGTGCAGGATTACGGCGTCCGTGTAGTCTACGCGTCCGGCTATCCCATAGAGGAGAACCACCGCTATGATGGCTATCGCCGTCAATGCTTTCCTTTGTCTCTTTGTCAGTTTCATATCATTCAGTTTTTAATTGTTTCCATTCGTTCCAATCAGTCTCCGCAATAGCGTCCGTTCCCGTAGCCAACCGCTTCCGACATCCGTGCGATGTAGTCGCTGTAGCTTACGCCTTCCTTTCTTGCTTCGGCTTCCCGTTCCATCCGTTCCGCCTTGGCGTATGCTTCGGACATGATTTGTCCGGCTTTGATTCTTGCAAGGGCTACCACGTTTTCTGCTGCCGCCTTTTCGCGGCGTTCGCGTTCAGCCTGCTCGCGTTCCTGCCTTTCGGCTTCCAGCTTCGCTCTTTCCTCGGGCTTCTTGCGTTCTTGTAGAGCTTGTGCGCGTTCGTCATTATCTTGCTCAAATCGTACCGTTTCATAATCTCTTCGTTTTTTAATCGTTTGACCTTCTGTTGTTGTTTGACGATGCAAATGTAAAACTATATTTTTACTTATCAAAAGAAAAGTATCTTTTTATTTTTACTTTAACCTTTATTAGTACATATATAAATTTACTTTCCTCTATTTTACCTATCTTTGCAAAAAAGAAAAAAGAATATGAAACTCAGAATAAAGGAAGTAATCAAGGAGCAGGGTCTTACGGTTCAGGAAGTGGCTACTCGTATAGGGAAATCCAAGCAATCTTTGCACGGCATCATTGAAAAGGGAAATCCGACCATAGGAACTCTTTCAGATATTGCCAAAGCCATTAATGTGCCTATTTATAGATTATACGAAGATGACAACGATTTGTCAGATTCTCCAGTCATAATTTGTCCTAATTGTCAGACCCAAATTCCAATAGAAACATCTATTAAAATTAAATCTTATAATCATGATTAATTATGATGATTTGTAGAAACCGACAGAACCTAAATAGCTATGAAATTAAGATTGAAAGAAATACTTTCCGAACAAGGGAAAACAGCCGTATGGCTTTCAAAGGAGATAGGTGTTACAGACGTTAACACAAGGAATATTGTAAACGGTGTAATTAAGCCTAAACTTGACACCCTTGAAAAGATAGCATCAGCCCTTGAAGTCCCGATGTGGCAGCTTTTCGCGTCGCCGGAAGAGGTGAAAAACTCAAGCCTGACCGTCAAGTGCCCCAAGTGCCAGCATGAGTTCGAGGTCGAATTAAAAACCAAGCAGTAAACCTATGGAAAAAGATACAATAAACAGATACCTTATTAATTTCAGGAGGCTTTTCAGTCCTTTCCTGAAAAAGGATGTGTCTATGAATATATCCGCATATCCTTATGCCAATGGTGCAATAATGGTAATTGAACTTGATTATAATTCCTCGAATAATACAATCTTCGTGGAAGATTCAAAGACAATGGCGGAAGCCATGGAAAAGACAAACCTTTTCGATTCTCCTGGACAGGCTTCTCCAATCAGCACGACAAAGATTATCATCCAGCGCAACAAGTTGGTTGTCATTAAGGGGGACGAAGAATCACTTTGGAATGACAAATCCGCCAAGAACGATGTAGACAATATCCTTTCATCATTAACCGAAAGAAAAAATGGCTGACGATAAGATAAAGATTAAAGACATTGAGGGGGCACAAAAGGAAGTAATAGACTTCTTCAAGAACTCAGGTCTCGATATTGGCGACTACATCAACTCTGCACGCAAGATAAAGATACCGTTGTGGTCGATAGCGACCGTATCAGTATTGTTCTTTATTGTGATATGCGTGGTTGCTGTCATGGGGGATTCCTGCCCCAAAATAAAAACCATTCTGATACTGCTTTCCGTTGCCCTCGCATTCCTGAACATCTGCCTTGTGTATATGTGCTGGAAAAACAATACCCTCACCGGAATAATAGCTCTGGCTGAGGTTATATTGTTTTCCTTATCCTTGTACATCTATACTCCAAAGGAGATTATCAAGAAGATAGAGGATAAGGTCAACAAGATTTGAAATCACAAATTGTGATGACATCACATTCGAAGCAAAGTCACAATCAAAACCCAATAGCTTGTTTTCTTAACCAAAAACACTATATTTGCATTATGTGGAAAGAAAAACTTGGAGGATACCTTATAGATGTATCCAAGTATGTACTAACCGGTGTTGTAATCGCCTCGTTCTTCAAGGATTTTCAAGACAGCAAACCGACCGTTTACGGAGTTGGAGTACTGTTTTCCGTATTGGTCTTGATTGCGGGGCTTATATTGTCTAACAAAAAGAAGGAGGACTGAACTATGGGAGCTTATATGGTTTTCGCCGTGGTTGGAATACCTTGCGCAGTATTCCTATTGTGGTGCCTCACGCCGAGCGGAAAACGCTGGCTTAAAGCTAACCACATGATTTAAAAAACCATTTTCAACTTATTAAACCTTCCTATTCGGTAGGTTTAATAATGTAATCTTCGCCCAATTTCGCAACAACAATATGTCAAAGGCTAATACGAAATTGCCTGAAGGATAAGTCTGAGATTATCCAAGTATTAACTTAATAATCAAATCTTATGGCGAAGATTACCGTTAGGGTCAGAACTACTGTAAGGACTACCGTTCGTACCACCGTTCGTGTCCGCAGAGGTTAACGACCCGCCGGAGTTGCAATCATGCTTCTCCGGCTTTTCATTGTTTCTCTCATCATATCACTGCTGACAGCAGCAGGAGTTCCGCAATGCTTATGGAAACTGCTGCGTAAAGTGATTTCCTCAGCTTTCTGTTCTTGACTTCGAGACGTTCAATCGTTTCGAGATATGATTTTTCTTTCATAAGGTCTCGCAACCACATATCGATTATTTTCCTGTCATTTTCGTGGTCGGTAAGCCTTATACCGCTTTCGCCGTTCTCGTTAAATTCTTCTATCATACCTATATAATATTACATTATTATCAAACAACAACAAAATGCCAAAGGACGCTTTTAATTACGCTCCCGAAGGCTAATTCGATTCAGCCGCTCACGCTTGGCTCCGGGATTTTTCTTAACTTTGTGTCGTAACCAAAAAATTAAGAAATTCTGATGTTAACTAAAGAACAAGCTGATGAAGCACAAATGGATTTGAGTTTGACGACCAACCGTTTGATATGATTTCCGTCAGTGATTTAGCGGAAGTTATTCAGTCAAACAGTACCACGGTTCCCACCCTTCCCGTTCTTGCCGGATTCTGTAAGGTTTGCGGCTACACAATCAGTTTCAATATCCATAAACTGATTCATCGTCCTTAATTCCCCAAAGCGGGAATTCCCTTCTTTTGTCCCGGTGGATTCAGTTTCTCCATCGGGATTATTTTCTTCATTCTTGTTCTTGTATATCTTTTCACCCCATTCCCTTATAGTTCTATGCACGAATCTTGCATGTTCATCATCTGGCAAAAAATCCAATAATATTGTAGGGTCTTCCTTTCCGGAAGATATATTGACAATCATATTCGCCATAAAAGCGTATCCCTGCCTGTATCGAATAAGCTCATTGCTTAATTCACATATTGATTTCACATCCGTTTTTGTGAATCTGCTTTTATCCCTTCGTTTCATGCCTTTTTTTTCTAAAAATCTGTCCCATTCCTCTTCGCTTGGCTCATCTTTGCCGATCACGGCATATGGCTCTCTTGTTATTGAGCTTGTGTATCTTAACTTTGTCATAAGTAGTTAGGCAATTCCTTTCCTTCCAACATGCACTCTTTTATAGTTTTTAAATTATCATAATTCGATTTCACGACTTCTGATATTAAGTCTAATGACTGTTTAAGCTTAATTCGATGCGTTCCACCATAGAGGTTTATTGCTTCTTCAAGCATTGATTCGACTGCCCTTAATCTTGAAAATGCAAAACAAGCATCTTCGTATTTTTGCATACTTTTTCTTACATTGTCGTTTGCTATAAGCAATAGTCTATTTATTTCTTCCATATCATATCCTCCTTATTTTACTATTGAATCATTTTCAATTGCTTGCTTTATGTCTTGAATCATTTTCTCTATTTCTATTTGTTTATATGAGATATAATCCAAATCAGAATCAATTGAAGCGATATTCATTAAAATAATAAGTGGTGACAGAAAAATTACCGCCATGAATGCAAACCCTGTGCAGCCAATATTTTTTTTATCTTCATTTTCCATATCTCCCCCTTAATCCAGCCTTTCAACCAACCATTCATCAACCATGCCCTTTTCTGAAATCCTTAGTATGATGCCTTCCTTTTCCAAGGCTCTCTTGGCAGCCTGACCGGAGCACATCTTGAAGTCCTTGTTTTTGACCACCATTGAATCTCCTTTTTTCAACCTTCTCAAAGTTTCTGTTAGGTTTTTTTTGCATACAAATTCTTGCATATCTAACTACAATTAAATATATTTACTCTTTGAATTAAAATCTATTATAACCTAATAGGGTTTATTTCTATTAGATGATGCAAATATAGATATATTATTTATAGAATAATGCGAAATAGCCTAAAAGTTTAGGCAGTATTGCATATTTAGAATCATTCTAAATATAAGATATATGAAAACTACTATAACTCAAAGAATTAAAGAACTTATAGACTTTAAAGAAATGTCTATAAATTCTTTTAGCAAAAAGATTAATATTGTGCAAACGACATTGAATAGGCAAATCAATGGCGATACATCTTCTATTCCAGTAGGCACTATTGAGGCAATATTGCATTATTTCCCAGAAATAAGTGCCGAATGGTTGTTACGTGGCGAGGGCGAAATGATTAAAGGGAAAAATTATATGCCCAAGTCATTCGATGCGAAAATTGAGATAGATAATGAAGGATGTCTGAAAATCAAAATCAAATAAAAATGGAGATTGCTCTTTACTTATTTAATAAGATAAAGGATTTTATGACAAATAAGGGAATTGAAGATTCATCCAAATTAATTGTTTTATTTTCGGCATTCTTTATTGGATTTTTATTAAATGATTGCATTGGGATTACCAGATACATAACTAATGATTTAGAATTTGACCAAATTGAAAGAATTGTTAATTTAAAAAAGGAATATGAAGAATCTGATGAGATGCATAAATTTTTAGAATATAAAGAGAACTCAATAACACGACATACTCCATTGGCGACATCATTTATTAGGAATGTTTATAAAATTTATGTTGCCTTGGAAATAGATACATTCCCAAGCGCATTATATGTAATTGCGATAATCACTCCATTCCTATTAATTGCGGTGTTCTTCATTATTTCAATTATTGTTATTCTATTTTATGACAAATCAGATATATTGACAAAACTTGCAAGTTGCGTTATTGGTTGTATAGTCATTGTGGCAGATTTCTTTTTATGGAGAGGTTTTAAAAATATGTGTGACTCTGTAAATATGAATATTTATTTTAAATCTATAATTATATTAATTCTTGAAATATCAATATTTATAGCAGTAAATCGACATTTTAAGCGTAATCGCAAGAAGTTAAATGAAAACCGAACACAACAATAACCAACAACCTTAACGAAAAGAATATGGAACGAGAAGCGGAAGAAATAGCGGAAGGCATATTGAAAAGCGCAATAAATAACGGAGGTGAAATCTTGTTCGGAAATTACTTTAAAGAAATACCCGGTTGCATTAAAAGCGTAAACCTTATCCTTTCGATGTACGGTACTATACACAGTAAGATGATGAACGACACTTGGACGTATTTTAAAATCTCACAAGCTGGGATAGAGTTTATAGAAAGCGGAGGTTTCGCAGGCAAAAAAGAGCGCGAAGACTACAAACGTGAAATGGAAAGCCTCAATAGGGAATTAGCCAGACTTAACATGGAAAGCCTGGAATACAAGAAGAAGATAAGGCATCAAGAAAGTATTATCAGGATGCACAAATATATACAAACCTTGTCTTGGTTCGTATCAATAGTTTTGGCTGTCCTACTGTTTTTCCTCAAAAAGTAGCAGCTCGCTATTATTGTCGCATCCAATTACAGCATTGTTTGATGACATGATGTTGAACAGGCTGGCGCATATATGGCGTGCAATTTCCTCGGGAGACATACTTCTTCCTATGGAATCTGAAACGGCAATCTGAATCACTGACCGTGGATTCGGCATGTTTCGTCCGGAAACATTGTTGAAAGGTATTGTTGGTTCTTTCATATAGAATTACTTTATTTGCAAATATAATTAATTTTAAAACAAAGATTTAAGTCATGAGAAAAGTTTTTTTGATTTTGGCGGCTCTGGTTCCGCTGTTGTGCCTTAATTCGTGCTCGGATGATGAGTCTGAATATTATATAAGCTCTTCATCGAATGTTATTGAGGCAGGATATGAAGAAGGCATTTATTATATAGACATACAGTCTAATTGTGAATGGGTTGCAACATCAGATGAGGGATGGATTGAATTGTCATCTCAGTCCGGCAAAGGTAATATGAGGCTTTCATTAAATATAAATGAAAACAAAGAATACGAAGAAAGAAATGCGGATATTACTATTAGCAGCATTGACCATTCAGCTTCTTTCTCTGTTCAGGTCAAGCAATCCGAAAGGAGCGGCATAGCCCAAGGTGATACATCAAAGTCAATAGGCATACCAGCACAAGGAGGTGATTTTGAAATTGACATATTGGCAAATACTGAAAGTCGTATAACAAAAAAACCGGATTGGATTAGCTTGTCAGATTCCCGGTCAATGACTGGATATGTATGGAGATTCCATGCCGAAGAAAATTCTACTGGACAATCAAGAAACGGATACATAACAATCAGCGGAGGCGAAGATGAAATAAATTACAGCATCTATCAGAAATCAATAGACATACTTGCCGAAAAAATAGAATTCCAAGAAGGGGAAAGCATATTGATAAACTCTAATGACCCAGTCTCTTTAACCCCTGTTTTTTATCCTGAAAATTGCAACAAGAAAGAAATCTCATACAAATCTTCAGATGAAAGCATTCTTAAAGTGGATAATTATGGGGAAATAACTCCTATACGAAATGGAGCATGTATCGTTTCTCTTATAGACGAGCCTTCGGGGAAATCAGCTTCAATAAATGTGACGGTAAAAATAAAAGCTGAAAAAATAATACCCATAAGTGATGAAGGATATTATATGTATCAGTCAAATTTCGGGCTCAATAGTAAAACGAAATTGAACTTATACATAGAGCCTGAAAATGCTTATACGGAAGATATACGATATGTTTCCGATAATCCTTCGGTAATTTATGCGGATAATGGATATCTTATAACAAATGACAATATAGGTAAAGCGCATATAGATATTATAGACGATTACAGTGGATGCACGTCATTTTTAGACGCAGATATTAACAGGGCTTTTTTTGTCGCAGGTTATGATTGGATGTCAGAAATGGTATACGGTTATGTATTTGTTTTAAAAGGATGGATAAAAGGAGGTCCTAATGACACTTACGAAGTTTTGAAGGCCAATGTTGTCGATGAGAATGGCATCCTTATATCATCCTCTGAGATTATATCTCCACCTTCCTATGAAGTAAGTTTTACAACGGGAGAATTAAATTTCACGGAATTGTTTGGTCTTACATCCATAAATGGGAATAATTTGCCAAAACTTCGATTCCTGGTTACATACAAATGGAATGATAGCAAGGAATTATATTACGAATATGTGGATATTGATTTCTCATCAGCGGTAAAGTAAGAATTGCCATGAGAACGGTGCTGGTTACGACCACCACCAAGATAACGGGGAAAGGGCAGGTTTACTTCGTGAATAAATTCCTTGGCGAGGCGGCAGGAGTACAACAATATAAAAGCCGGAGGCTACTTCTCCGGCTTCAGTTACATATTCCCGTTCACAAAGTCAATAACCTTCCTGTTCGCCGCGTCCACCTTCTTTCGGTCAAACTTAATGTATATCGATGTCACCTCAGAACCGATGCTGTGCCCCAACGCCTCCGATATGGTTTCCTTGGGTATTTCAAGCCCGGCGGCAAGCGTCGCCCACGTGTGGCGGCTCCAGTACGATGAGAGTTCGGGGAACAGCGGCTCGCGCACCTTCTTCCCTCCCCTTCCCGTACGCTCCATGCCGCCTATCTGCTTCAAGGCTATCCCCATGCGGTGCAGGAAGTTCCTGTAATCGGAGAATGTGTCCATGATGTCAAGAAGGTACTTTTTCCCCTTGTACCGGTTTATGATTTCCCATGCCTCCGGCTCGACCAGCACGGAATACAGCTTCCCGGTCTTCGCCCTCTTGTATTCCAGCCTCCCGTTCACGACATCGCTGCCCCTGGCGTTGAACAGGTCGGCGGCGTTAATCCCTATGAGGTAGAACATGAGCATGAACATGTCCCTGTACTTCTCCTGCCATTCCTCACAGGGGTAATCACGCAGGGCGCGCAACTGCTCCACGGTCAGTGACCTCTTCCTTGTCTCCTCCTTCCCGATGCTGAACTTCCGGAAAGGGTACATGGCGGTATACCCTTCGTCTATGGCATAATTGAACACGGTGCGGATGTTCCTCAGGTGGATCGCGTATGCGTTCACCTTCATCCCCTGCCCCGCCATCCATTTCTCGAAGCGCACGAGCCATGACCTGTCCATCGAACTGAACGTGCATCCAGGGTCGAAGGAAAGTATCTTGTTCCTCGTTGTCGTATATACGGTAATTGTGCCCTTGTTCGTCTTTGTCCCGACAAATTCGTCAAGGCATCCGATGAACGTACGCTCCTCCTCTTTCTTCCCTTCCATTTCAGAAGTTACGGCATCCTTCAGTTCCTTGTCGCTCATCTTCAGCAGCAGGCCTTCCTCGTCCAGCGAGAAGATCTTTTTCTCGATCCTGTTCATAAGGTCGCGCAGAGCCACGTTCTTCGCCTGCCAGTTGCTTTCCTTCCTGTTGTACGAGCCGGAGCCCCATGTCCCGGGAGCCGCCTCGAACCCTGTTGATATAAGGAATTTCCCACGGTGCTGCACGCGGATTTTCAATGGGTACTTACCGTTTGCCTTCATCCTCCTCGTGTCAAGGTAGTAATTCGCTGTTGCCATATCTATCGGTTTGCGGTGCAAGATTTGCACCAGATTTGCACCGCAAATGTACTAATATTGCCGTAAAATGCCGCAAAATGCCGCATTAAATAAACAAAACTGCATAAAAAAAGCAGCTACTTTACATCGTAACTGCTTGATTTTCAGTGGGAGCGGTAAGCGGGACTCGAACCCGTGACCCTCAGCTTGGGAAGCTGATGCTCTACCAACTGAGCTACTACCGCATTACCTTTATTTCGGGTGCAAAAATAGAATTTTATTGTGAAATAGCCAAACGAAATCACATCAAATATTTATTTTTTGATCAAAAGGCAGAGTTTTTTAATCAAAATATGCAATATACGCAATTACCCCCAATAACAGGCACTTTCCAAATGAAGATATCTTACTTTGCCGTTCCAATTATCTTCGTAAGCTGTCGCAATTAACTGGAATGGCTTATGAAGTATATCATCTTTTTGAAAGCATATTAATTAAACGGAGCGGACATTCACATTTAGAGCCTGTCGTTTAAATTTTCCAATAAAGTAAGAAGCTGTTTTGAATTTATCGTGCGATGATTTGGGATGAGTTTTTGAGGCATTTTCGCTTCTGTGATGAGGAAGATAGCGGGCTATCTGACGAAGAACAGGAGCGAAAAGAACCAAAAAATCGCCCAAAGCACACACGAAAACGGATACATCAAGCCAAGAAAAACTTTTTGGAGAAATTCAAAACAGCTTCTAATATTCTATCAGGTTCTTTTGCGTTTGTTTCCGGTCTGTTTCCCCGATTTTATTCGTCAGATAGCCCGCTATCCTCCTTATAAAATCAGAAAAACATCCTCGAAAACAATTCGCAAAATTAACCTGAGCAAAATTTAAACGACAGGCTCTTACCTCCAATATACAAAAAATGCTCTAATCATCCGACATTTCACCACATATAAACCATCCAAACAAAATAATACCTTGCCCTATCAATATCACCAAAACAGCAATGGAGATATAGCTAGTTCAAGGTATTATTCCAATAAAATGGCAAACCAGTTCTTCCTTCAACCTGTTTCCCTACAAGAGGAAGATTATTCCTGCATACTTACACGATAGATAACAAAAGTCTGTGCACCTACTTCAGACTGCAAAGTCTTACCATCAACAGTAACTTTACTTTCTTTCGGAGTAATCAGATTGGGATTATCCAACGAATTTTCTTCATCCGGATTATCCGAGTGGAACAGGATACAATCGGCTTGCGTAGCAAGTTTTTTCTTTTTCAAGCCATCAAATTCTACCGTTACAGATTGAGCCTTATCGGATACGTTGACAATCTTAACGATATAGCTTTTTGTAGGTTCATCCCACACAGCGCTGGCAAACAAACCATTTTGATCTGGCTGACCGCTTACAGCCTTGCCATCCATCAACAAAGGCACAACCTGTGTACCTTTATTGTGTCCATAAAGGTATTGCACATACCAGCTGCATGAACGTACACTACGCAAATTGTCAAACCAAATCAAGTCCGGACGCCATTGCCAGCCTTTCACATGCGCCAATAAAGGAGCATAAGTAGCCATATACACTACATCAGCATTACGTTCCACTCCTGTCAGGAAAGCAGCTTCAAGCAATGATGCATAAAAATGATTCCATTTCTTTCCTTTTCCGTGGCAAGCATATTCTCCTGCAAACACCTTCGGTCCTTTACGGTCATAATTATCATAACGATTGCCCGACTTCAAGAACCAATCTTCGGGGCGATAAAAATGTTCGTCGACCAAATCCACTTTCAACTTTTTCATCTCAGGCCACAAATAATCAAAGTCCTTACCCTCCGAATTCGGACCAGATGAACCGATAATCTGAATATCGGGATAAGCTTTGCGGATAGCATCGACAAAATATTTCAGACGTTCGGGATACTCCGGTCCCCACTGTTCGTTTCCTACTCCAATAAATTTCATATTAAAAGGAGCGGGATGTCCCATTTCGGCACGAAGTTTACCCCACTTTGTTGTTTCATCACCATTGGCAAACTCAATAAGGTCAAGTGCGTCCTGAATATAGCTTTGCAGGCTGTCCACTGGGACATGCGCTTTAGGATCATCGTTTTGATACTGGCATGCCAGACCTACATTAACAATCGGAAGAGGCTCAGCGCCCATATCTTCAGCCAACAAGAAAAGTTCGTAAAATCCCATACCATATGTCTGGTGATAATCAGGATAATAACGATGAGGGAAAGTATATTCCCATCGGTTCGAGTTCAACGGACGGTTCTCTACAGGACCTACTGAGTTTTTCCATTGATAACGGTCATTGATATGTGTACCTTCTACGATACATCCACCAGGGAAACGGAATACACCTGGTTTGGTATCAACCAAGGCCTGTACAAGATCTTTACGCAAACCATTTTCACGCCCTTTCCATGTATCGACGGGGAAAAGTGAAATATGCTCCAAGTCAACATTGCCTGCAGAAGCCAGGAAGATACGCAGCTGTGCCGCATCAATGGTTTGTGGAGCAGTAAGCACCAATTCATATTTTTTCCAATCAGCCGAGTTCAAGGCTACGTCTCCCGAAGTCAACACCTGAGTTTCCCCCATCGAATACGGATCAATGAGTTCCACCCGGATCTTCTGCCCGTTTCCTCTGGCCCACACAGTAAAGCGGTATTGAGCATTTTCTTTCAATCCAATGCCGAAAAAGCCTTCATTGACTACCCCTGTACGCTTATGCGGATGTCCCGGATCTGCAAGACGAATGTAATGTGGATTACGGTCAAAAGGTCCATCCTCCAAGACCGTAACATTACCGAATGTTTTCCAGCCTTGCAGACGATTGGGAAATTCAAATGAACGGTTCATGACCAATTCGGCATACAATCCTCCATCTGCACCATAATTAATATCCTCAAAAAAATGTCCATACATGGTGGGTTGGATTTCGGCACCTGGCTTGTTTGCCTTTACCACCATGTGGTTGACTTCCTGTGCCGCCAGCCCCGTACAGCAACAAGTCGCCAAGGCCAAACTGAAAATTGTTGATTTATTCATAAATTATCATTTGATTTCGAGTGTAACAATAGACATAGCAGGCAATTTTACCAACAAACCGCCCTTTTGCAACTTAACATCCTTGAAATCCTTCACAGTAACGGCATCCGGATTTTCAAACGTATTATACGTATCAATCTTATCTGCAGCCAGGATACGTCCCGTAACCTGTTTCCCCTCGAAACCTTCCAGGTTAACGGTTACCTCAGCCGATTCTTCAAGGTCGATATTAGACAACGACAAGTGAATACGTCCTTCCTTGTCACGCGAAGCACTTGTACTAATCATAGGTACCACACGATTATCACGCACATTCTTATAGGTACATTGCAGGTCTGATGGCAAGAACGTAGCATCTTGATGTACATTATACATTTCGAATACATGATAAGTCGGCGTCAGGACCATTTTGTCCTCTTTCGTCAAAATCATCGATTGCAGCACATTAGCGATCTGGGCTATGTTGGTCATCTTCACACGGTCGGTATATTTATGGAAGATATCCAATGTAAGTGAAGCTACAAACGCATCACGCATCGTGTTCTGCTGATACAGATGGCCGGGAATTGTACCGGGTTCTTCATCCCACCAAGTACCCCATTCATCGACGATAAGAGCAATTTGTTTCTTCGGATCATATTTATCCATAATAGCCATGTGACGCTTCAACACATCCTCAATTTCACGGCATTTACCCATCGTCCAATAGTAATCATCGGTTGTAAACTTAGTAGCAGAACCTTTACTTCCAGTCCATCCAGGTACTGTATAATAATGCAAAGATACACCATCCATACGATGACCGACATTCTGCATCAACACTTCTGTCCAATTATAATCGTAATCGCTGGCACCGCTGGCAATCTTAAACAATTTATTTCCATTGTAGTTACGACAATATGTAGAATAACGACGATACAAATCGGCATAATATTCCGGACGCATACTGCCTCCACAACCCCAACTTTCATTACCTACACCAAAGTATTTTACTTTCCAAGGTTTTTCACGTCCATTCTGCAAACGCAACTTTGCCATGGGGCTTCCCTGCTCAGATGTCATATATTCCACCCACTTTGCCATTTCTTCTACTGTTCCGCTTCCCACATTGCCGCTGATATAAGGCTCGCAACCCAAAAGCTCGCACAAGTTAAGAAATTCGTGAGTACCAAAACTATTATCTTCTACAGTCCCTCCCCAGTTATTGTTCACCATTTTCGGGCGGTTTTCTTTGGGTCCAATGCCATCCATCCAATGATATTCATCGGCAAAGCATCCGCCTGGCCAACGCAATACAGGTACTTTCAATTTTTTCAATGCTTCAAGTACATCATTACGGTATCCGTTTGTATTAGGAATAGGAGAATCCTCGCCTACCCACAAGCCCCCATAAATACAGGTACCCAAATGCTCGGCGAATTGTCCGTATATTTCTTTCGGAATGATTTGTTCAGCCTTTTCTGTGTGAACGGTTACAGTCGCGTGTTGTTGTGCGGATACAGCAAGGCTGACGCCCAGCATCAAGCCACTAAGAATCAGTTTGTTTTTCATTTTTTCTTCTTTAATTAATCATTAATCGGCTCATTCACTAACCTTATATTTTACAGCTGCTTCTTCGATAGGTAAACCAGCTTTATAAGTTTCAATGTATGCATTGAATCCTGCTACATCTTTCAGGTCCGGTTTAATTTCCACACCTGTGTTCCCAGCAAATACTTGTTCATCAAGGAAATCGGCAAGCGACAATTTTTGTGGATTGTTCACCAAATAAGACCCTAACAAAGCAATACCCCAGGCACCGCCTTCACCGGCCGTTTCCATAACAGATATAGGCGAATTGAGTGCTGCCGCCAAAATGCGCTGTCCTACCCCTTTTGTCTTGAACAATCCTCCGTGACCTGTAATACGGTCTACTTTGATTTTCTCTTCGTTGAACAAAATATCATTACCTATTTTCAGTACAGCCACAGATGCATACAGGTTGGCACGCATAAAGTTGGCAAGGTTGAATTTATCATTGGCAGAACGTACAACCAAAGGTCTTCCTTCAGCAAGTCTGGTTACCGGTTCACCCGAAATGTAATTGTAAGAAATCAGTCCACCACAATCAGCATCTCCTTCAAGAGCATGATTATACAGTTTTCCGAAAACCTCATTCATATCTACGGGTACCCCCAGTAGTTCTTGATATTCTTTAAACAAATTAACCCAGGCATTAAGGTCGGAAGTACAATTATTACAATGTACCATGGCAACCAGGCTGCCGTCAGGCGTAGTCACCATATCAATCATTTCATACGGTTTCGACAAGTCTTTCTCCAGTACAATCATAGAAAACGAAGAAGTACCTGCCGATACATTACCTGTACGCTGCTTCACAGCATTGGTAGCCACCATACCTGTTCCTGCATCTCCTTCGGGAGGACACAAAGGTATGCCTGCTTTCAAACGGCCGGACCCATCAAGTTTTTTAGCACCCTCAGGTGTCAGGAAACCTGCATTCTCACCGGCTTGCAACACCTTAGGCAAAATATCGGTCAATTTCCAAGAAAAGCCTTTCGGTGCAACCATTTTATCGAATTTCTCCACCATCTCTGCCGAATAATTCTTTGTAGCAGGGTCAATGGGAAGCACACCCGAAGCATCGCCGATGCCCAATACCTTTTTCCCACTCAACTGCCAGTGCACATATCCAGCCAAAGTTGTCAGATAAGCAATATCTTTTACATGTGATTCACCGTTCAGAATAGCCTGATACAAATGAGAGATGCTCCAGCGCAACGGAATATTGTAAACAAATGCTTCCGAAAGAGCTGCTGCAGCTATGCCTGTATTGGTATTGCGCCACGTACGGAACGGAACGAGAATCTCCTCTTTATCATTGAAAGCCATATAACCGTGCATCATGGCACTAACGCCAATAGCCGCCAAAGTTTCTATATCCGTATCGTACTGTTTCTTTACATCAGCACATAGATCGGCATAACAATCCCGAAGTCCGTTCCAAATGGCATCAATGCTATAAGTCCACAGTCCATCTACCAATTGGTTTTCCCAAACATGACTTCCCTGAGCTATAGGTTTGTTTTCGGGGTCGATCAATACTGCTTTAATACGAGTCGAACCCAATTCGATACCCAAAATAGCCTTTCCTGATTCGATAATTGATTTTGTGTCTGTATTCATGATATGATTATATGATTATAATAAATAATAAAAATAAAACACAGAGACACAAAGGCACAGAGAATCTATTTACGAATAAAACCTCAGTGCTCCGTGTCTCTGTGTTCCGATCAACTATTAGCAAAGAGCTTTATTCAGCATATAATAAACTTCGTTCATACGGAGTTCTTTCTTGAAGTCGCTAATGGTGGTATCTTTGTTGATATGTACCATTTCGATGCCTGCGATTTCAGCATAATCTTCCCAATATTCTGCAGTCAAATCGTACGAGAAGCAAGAATGGTGAGTTCCACCAGCCAAAATCCATGCACCTGCACCTACTTCAAAATTAGGCTGCGGAATCCACAATGCAGAAGCTACCGGCAATTTAGGCAGCGGTTTCGGTTCAATACATTCTACATCGTTTACAATCAAACGGAAACGATTACCCATATCCACCACTGTTGCTGTACATCCAGTACCCGTCTTTGAAGTGAATACCAAACGGGCAGTCTGGCTCTTACGGACACCGATACCCAGGAAATGTACTTCCAGACGTGGCTTTTGAGCTGCAATCAACGGACAAACTTCCAACATGTGTGCCTGCAGGATAGCACTTCTTTCACCATTGAAGTTCAACGTATAGTCTTCCAAGAACGAACATCCGTTGGGCAGACCTTGATTCATCACCCATACCGTACGGTACAAGGCTGCTGATTTCCAGTCACCTTCAGCACCGAAGCCATAACCTTCTGCCATCAGACGTTGAGATGCAAGTCCCGGAATCTGGTCGAAATGACTTCCGTCTGTCTGACCCAAATCATCAAAGTTAGTAGTGAAGCCTTTCGCACCTTTTGCCTTCAAAATAGCACGCAAGGCAAGTTCCGCTTTAGCCGAATTCCATACCTTTCCATAGGCTTCGGTTCGTTGATCTTCCAGTTCTTTATCATGGTCATACAGCTGGAAATACTCATCCACCAATGCTTTTACATCCTCGTCTTTCACCTGGCTGTGATATTCCATCAGTTCACTTACCGGACAATAGTCTACATGGTATCCCATCCGAACTTCAGCTTCTACCTTATCGCCATCCGTTACGGCTACATTATTCATCTGGTCGCCAAAACGAATAATCAACATGTCCTGTGCATCTGCCCAAGCTGCACATACACGCATCCAAACGGAAATCTTACGTTGGGTTTCCGCATCTTTCCAATAACCAACTACTACTTTACGACGGATACGCATACGGCTGCAAATATGTCCGAACTCGCGGTCACCGTGTGCCGACTGGTTCAGATTCATAAAGTCCATATCCATGGTATCCCAAGGAATTTCTTCATTAAACTGAGTATGCAGGTGAAGCAACGGTTTCTTCAATTGTTGCAAGCCATGTATCCACATCTTTGCAGGCGAGAATGTATGCATCCACGTGATAACACCGATACACTTCTCATCGTTATTGGCTGCTTTCATTACTGCTTCCACTTCTTTTGAAGAGTTAGCCGTACCTTTATATACTACTTTAACCGGAAGATTTCCACTGTTATTCAATCCAGCTACCATTTCATTACTGTGTGCGTCTACTGCGATAACAGCATCGCCTCCGTACAGAAGCTGAGCTCCTGTTACGAACCATACTTCAAATTGATCAAATGTGCTCATAGTTCTATGTATTTTAAAAAGTTAGTATGTTATTTCTTCTGTCCGTAGTAAGCATTCGGACCATGCTTGCGGCTGAAATGTTTCTCTACCAGCAGGGGGTTCATCGTCAGATGCGGATTGACGACATATGCAATGCTTGCCATTTTTGCCACCTGCTCCATCACTACAGCATTATGAACTGCATCGTGAGCATCCTTACCCCACGCAAAAGGTCCGTGATTTTTCACTAATACACCCGGAGTATGAACCGGATTCATTCCTTCGAAACGTTTTACAATCACGTTTCCGGTTTCCAATTCATAATCGCCTTTCACCTCTTCTTCGGTCATATCCGCCGTGCAAGGGATGGCTTCGTGAAAATAATCGGCATGTGTAGTCCCTATATTCGGAATGTCGCATCCGGCCTGTGCCCATGCAGTAGCATACGTAGAATGCGTATGCACCACCCCACCTATTTCCTTGAATGCCTTATAAAGAACCAGATGAGTCGGCGTATCGCTGGAAGGACGTAAATCACCTTCCACTACATTGCCATCCAAATCTACCACCACCATATCCGATGCTTTCATTACATCGTAAGCTACGCCACTGGGCTTAATCACTACCAGCCCTTTTTCGCGGTCGATAGCAGATACATTACCCCATGTAAAAATCACCAATCCATGTTTCACCAAATCAAGGTTTGCCTGAAACACTTTTTCTTTCAAATCTTCTAACATAAGTCTTATAGTTTGAATTTCGGGTCCCGCTGATAAGCCTTATCATTGAACTTGTACAGATAAGCCCCTCTTTTAGAACCTGTTTTATCTATTTTATCTGTTTTCTCGATATAACCCATATCCGCAATTCGCTTCCGGAAATTGCGTTTATCCATTGGTTCGCCATAAATAGCTTCATACAAGCTTTGCAATTGCGTAAGTGTAAAAAGCTCTGGAAGCAAATTGAAACCAATGGGAGCGGTAGAAGCCTTTTCCTTCATGGCCGTCCGGGCTTTTTCTACCATTTGGTTATGGTCGAAAATCAAATCAGGTATCTCATCAATATTTACCCAATACGCATTATGCCGTTGCACCAGCTCCCGGTCGTATTTATTCGTATTGATGAGTGCATAATAAGCAAGCGAGATAACCCGTTCACCCGGGTCTCTGTTTATCTCGCCAAAAGCTCCGATGTGTTCCATATAAACATCCTTCAATCCGGTCAGTTCGTACAGCACACGCTTTGCCGCATCATCCGCGCTTTCATTTTCCTGGACAAAACCGCCCATTAAAGACCACTGACCCTTTGCCGGCTCAAAATTACGCTGAAGCAACAACAAGCTCAATTGTTCTTTCTCAAAACCGAATATGATGCAATCAATACCGACGAAAAATTTCGGATTATTCTTGTAATATGTAGACACATCGTTCATAAAATCATTTTTCTATACCGAACTGGAATATACAATGGCTCTGATAAGTTTCACCCGGTTCCAGGATAACCGAAGGCCATTGCGGCTTATTAGGACTATCCGGATAATGTTGAGTCTCCAAACATACAGAAGCCCGTTGCGGATAAGCAATGCCTTTCTTACCTTTCACGGTTCCATCCAAGAAATTTCCTGTGTAAACCTGGATACCAGGCTCGTCGGTGTATACGGTCAGACTGATACCCGAAGTCGGGCTGGTCAGCTTGGCTGCTACCTGGCTGATATCGCCTTTAGTCTTCAGTACCCAGTTATGGTCGAATCCATTACCGAACTTCACTTGTTCGTTTTCAAAATCGGTTACAGACGGAGCGATAGGCTTCGGCGTATTGAAATCGAATGGAGTATCCTTTACAGCCATCATCTCGCCATTGGTCATATACGTGCTGTCGACAGGAGTAATGCTGTCTGCCGCAACATACAGAATCTGGTCGGTTCCAGGCTTGGAGGGGTCGCCATTCAGGTTAAAGTATGAATGGTTGGTCATATTGATTACCGTGGTCTTGTCGGTAGTAGCATCATACTTGATATCGATGGCATTATTGGCTGTCAATGCGTAAGTCACATGTGCAGTCACATTACCCGGGAAATTATTATCGCCATCTGCCGAGTTCATCGTCAAGACCAAAGTACTGTCGTTGGTCTGATTTGCTTCATACACCTGATATTGCCAACCGGTAGGTCCACCGTGCAGACAATGTCCGAAATTGTTTGTCGGCAATTGAATCAAAGTGCCGTCCACTTTCATCTGCCCCTTATTAATACGATTAGCATAACGCCCGATGGCTGCTCCGAAATCGCTCGGGATATTCTGGTAATCGGCAATGCTGTCGAAGCCCAGCACCACATCTGTCATCGTGCCATTTTTGTCCGGCACCATCAGCGAGACAATACGTCCACCAAAGTTTGTAATGCAGACTTCCATTCCGTTATGATTTGTCAACGTATAAAGTTTAACCGCTTTTGTCCCGTCTACAGTCGTTTCAAAATTGGCAGGATCCAATCCCGAAAGGGTCAATGCAGGTTTCTGTTCCTGCGTAGTGCAAGATGCCATCAAGGCAAGTGCCGCACTCATTCCTAAAAATGAATTCCGAATGTTTTTCATCGCTTATTATTTTTTATTTAAAACATCATTCATCTACTCTTTACCAAAAATACCAGTAGAAAGCTGCACAGCAGGCAACAACACCCAATGTGGCGATGACATCCCATTTATTCCAGCTCTCACGGATAGCCTTCTTGTAATCTTTGGTGAAGGTAATCGCTTCCACCTGTTCTTTGGACGGAGCGGGTGTAAAACAAGACACAACAACCATCAGAATGATAATGAATACAAGCAACCATACTTCAAACACCAGCCAGTTGGTCTGCCAGAACCAAGACGTGTATTCCCAGAAAGCTCCTTCCATCACCTTGGTGCCCGATTCGGTAACTACATTGGTGAACAAGCGCACCATACCAATCAAAAAGCCACCGATAAGTCCCCATTCGCCGGCTTTGGGAGTAATCTTCTTTGAGAAGATACCCAGCGAGAACACCGCCACCATTGCCGGAGCAATCAGTGACTGAATGTCTTGCAAGTAAGAGTACAGGTTACCCATGTTCATCATAATCGGCATCCAAGCCAATCCCAGAAGCACAACAACTACCGTTGCAAGACGGCCTACAAACACATAATGGCTCTCGCTCATGCCTTTCTTCATCGGCTTATAAAAGTCTTCGGTAAACAATGTCGCACAGCTATTGAAGAATGCTGCCAACGATGCAACGAGGGCACATACAAAACCAATGGTCACAATACCTTTGACCCCTGCCGGCAAGATATTTTTCACCATCATGGCAAATGCACCGTCAGTATCATGTGTGTTAGTGATATCCATCTCAATACCGCTTCCCGCCTTCATCGAGAGTGCGTATGCCACCATACCCGGAATCAAGAACATGAAGATAGGCAACAACTTGAAATAACCGGCTGCAATCGTACCGCGACGGGCACGTGCCATTACTACTGAATTGTCTTCGCCCTTAGTCTGCCCCAACACACGTTGTACAATGTGCTGGTCGGTACACCAATACCAGAAACCAATGATAGACGCACCGAGGAACACTACATAACCCGGGAATTTGGGATACATCGGATCTGCCGGATCTGTGTGAAACATGTGCGTAGTACCAAAGCCGTCGTGGGCAGCATTACATACAGCCATCATCTGCGACCAGCCTTCGGCAATGCTTCCATCTCCCAACAGATGCAGTCCTAAAAACAAGACAAGGAAAGAACCAATGATGAGGATAGGAGTCTGGATAGCCGACAAGGTCATCACACCTTTCATTCCACCGAAAACAGTAAATACTGCTGTAATAGCAATCAGCCCGATAGCACCGTACCAGAACGGGATATTCAATAAGTATTCGAAGAAAATACCTCCGGTGAATGCGGTTACAGAAACTTTTGTCAGCACGTATGCAATCAAAGTAATGATGGAAAGCCACGAACCGGTACGCTTCGTATAACGGAACTTCAGGAAGTCAGGCATCGTAATAATCTTGCCCAACTTATTGTTCAATAATTGATAGAAGGGGACGAACAGCCATCCGAGGATAAGAATCATCCAACCCTGCATCTCCCAGTGTGCCATACCAACGCCGTCCTTGGCTCCTGTACCTGCCAGTCCGACCAGGTGTTCCGACCCGATATTGGCGGCAAAGATAGCCGCACCGATAATGTACCACGGCTCTCCTTTTCCGAAGAGGTAATCTTCACTGTTAGCCCCTTGTTGTTGCTTTTTGTCTTTTTGGATTGCACGGTACACCGCCCACGCAATCAGAATGACCCCGATGACGAGAACCGCCCAGTCGAGCCAAACAAATTCACTTGAATTCCAATTCATAATCACGTTTGTTTTTTTAATTTATGTTTCATGTTAATTAGATGTCCAAAAGGTCACGCAAGTTACAAGAACCGGCCATTATCAGTAAAGTGTATCATTTACACTAATTCGACTGCAATATTACAAATTCCTTACGAGTTATGTTCATAAATTTGTGTGTTACACAACATATTTGGACAAATTTCTGCCAAAACCTGTTCTATTGTCCACTTCCCGGCAACCGATACCTATTCTGTACACCTTATTATATATCCAACACCCGTTGGCGGAAGTAATTTTGCACATATATGATTCCACCGATAAAGGCATTCAGACATGACAGGTGCTGCCTCAAAAAGACCGGACTGCATTTCTTATCCTCGTAGGCTTGCAATTGCGATATTCCGGTTTTTACCTCTGCTTTTGACTCATATTTAGTTGTTGTTATTATCTTCTTCCCCCAGTGCAGATAACTTCGTCTGGTGTAAGATTAATAATCTTCCGCTTGTAAGATTAATAATCTTGCAGCCTGAAGATTAATAATCTTACAGCGAATGGACCTATATGCGTTTGCCGGCGCACCTATATCCGCGGGTTTCCGCAACCGGCTGCATCCTGCAAAGATAGTCCGCGCTATCCTCCTCGTTACAGAAGCGGAAATACCTTAAAAATTCAATCCAAATCAGCACACGATAAATTCAAAACTGTTTCTAAGGATTTGTCCTGTATCTCACTTTTTTGTATTATCTTTGCATGGACACTTTTCATCAACCTTTAAAAAAAGAACAAGACTCATAATGATTACTGCAGAAAACATTCTACTCATCGGCTCTATCCTGATATTCATCAGTATTCTCATCAGCAAGACCGGATATAAGTTCGGCATCCCCACCCTCTTGCTCTTCCTCCTGGTAGGAATGCTTTTCGGAAGCGACGGACTGGGCATCCAGTTCAACAGCGCGAAAGATGCCCAGTTCGTAGGAATGATAGCGCTGAGCATCATCTTGTTCACGGGAGGGATGGACACACGGTTCCGCGAAATCAAGCCCATACTGCCTCAAGGGATACTTCTGTCTACTGCAGGCGTGCTGGTCACTACCCTCTTGACGGGGCTGTTCATTTATTTTTTATCCGACCATACAAAAGCAGACATTCAGCTGACCCTACTCGCCTCTTTATTACTTGCCGCCACAATGTCATCCACCGACTCGGCTTCGGTATTCAACCTGCTCCGCTCACAACGGATGAACCTGAAAGAAAACTTGCGCCCGATGCTGGAACTGGAAAGCGGAAGCAACGACCCCATGGCATATATGCTTACCATCGTGCTGATACAAGTCATTGGAAGCGGAACAGATTTGCATGCCGGAATCATCGCACGCGACCTGCTTGTACAATTCTTTTTCGGTGGAATAATCGGCTATGCAGCAGGCAAGTTCGCCGTATGGCTCATCAACAAAATCGAGTTACCTAATACCTCTCTTTACCCCATCCTCCTGCTGAGTATTGTATTTATTACCTTTACTACCACCGACCTGGTACACGGAAACGGTTATCTGGCGGTCTACATAGCCGGAGTCATCGTAGGCAATGCCAAACTGGCATCACGGAAAGAGACACAAACTTTTATGGACGGGCTGACATGGCTTTTCCAAATCATCATGTTCCTCGCCCTCGGACTGCTGGTAAACCCACATGAGATGATAGGTATCGCAGGCATCGGCTTGCTTATCGGTGCATTCATGATTGTAGTGGCACGTCCAGTAAGCGTGTTCCTCTGCCTGCTTCCTTTCCGGAACATTTCCCTACGTGCACGGCTCTTCGTATCATGGGTAGGGCTGCGTGGAGCTGTTCCCATCATTTTCGCTACCTACCCCGTCATAGCTGAAATCCCAGGGTCAAACCAATTGTTCAACATTGTATTTTTCATCACCCTTCTCTCGCTTGTCATTCAAGGGATGAGCATCTCACAGATGGCACGCTGGCTCAAGCTCGACATGCCCCAAGCCAAAGAAGGAAACGCATTCGGCGTAGAGCTTCCCGATGAAATAGATACCCGACTGGACGACCTGACCCTCACCGCCGAAATGCTGGAAGAAGGAAACAGATTGGCAGACATGAACCTGCCTCAAGGCACACTGGTGATGCTGGTAAAACGCGGAAACGAATTCATCATTCCCAACGGACAAATAGAACTTCATGAAGGTGACAAACTCCTGCTCATTTCTGAAAATAAACAGAAAAAGCGACAAAATCTGTAAATCAGGAAACAAACCGAAGAGATTTTTTCCTTACCTTTGAGAAAATTACAAGAACAGACAATACGCATCACCCGGCGACCACACAGCCCACAGGAAAAACCTCTGTATGTCTTTGTGCCCAAGGTAAAACTTGTCTGCAAGACCGACACACCATTCAAAATCATAACATTATGGAAAACTATCTCTTCTGGATTGCTCCAGCCGCCTCGTTCCTGGCACTTGCCTTGGCGGCTTTCTTCTATAAACAGATGAAAGGAGAAAGCGAAGGAACACCCGAGATGCAGAAAATCGCCGAACATGTACGCCGTGGGGCGATGTCGTACCTCAAGCAACAATATAAAGTGGTGACACTCGTGTTTATCGGACTTGCTCTCCTGTTTGCCATCATGGCATACGGCTTCAACCTCCAGAACCACTGGGTACCCGTCGCATTCCTGACAGGAGGGTTCTTCTCCGGCTTGTCCGGCTACCTCGGAATGAAAACCGCCACATACGCCTCAGCACGTACTGCCAACGCCGCCCGTACCTCACTCGACAAAGGCCTGCGCATCGCTTTCCGAAGCGGAGCAGTCATGGGACTGGTGGTAGTAGGACTGGGCTTGTTCGACATCTCCTTCTGGTATCTCTTACTGGAACGATGCATCCCCGACAATGCACTGAACCCTACCTCAAAGCTCTGCGTCATAACCACTACAATGCTCACCTTCGGAATGGGAGCTTCCACACAGGCTCTCTTCGCCCGCGTAGGCGGAGGCATCTACACGAAAGCCGCCGATGTAGGAGCCGACCTGGTAGGCAAAGTTGAAGCCGGAATACCTGAAGACGACCCGCGTAACCCGGCAACCATCGCCGATAATGTAGGCGATAACGTAGGCGACGTTGCAGGTATGGGAGCCGACCTCTACGAATCGTATTGTGGCTCCATCCTTGCCACCGCCGCACTGGGTGCCGCTGCTTTTATCGGCACAGGAGACACCGAAATGCAGTTCAAGGCAGTCATCGCACCGATGCTGATAGCTGCCATCGGCATCATCCTATCCATTATCGGCATTTTTGCAGTACGCACACGCGAAAACGCTACGATGAAAGAGCTGCTGAAAGCACTTTCTACCGGAACCAACCTCAGCTCGTTTTTCATCATCATCGGCACGTTTCTCATCCTTTGGCTTTTAGGATTGGACAACTGGGTAAACATATCACTGGCTGTCATCGTAGGCCTGCTGGTAGGAATCATCATCGGGCAGTCTACCGAATATTACACTTCACAATCATACAAACCCACACGCAAGCTCTCCGAAAGTGGTAAGACAGGACCTGCTACCGTTATTATCTCCGGCATCGGACTGGGAATGATTTCCACTACCATCCCAGTCATAGCCGTAGTAGCAGGCATCATCCTTTCCTACTGGCTAGCTTCAGGATTCGACTTCACCAACATTGGGATGGGACTTTACGGCATCGGAATCGCATCGGTAGGCATGCTTTCCACCTTAGGAATTACCCTTGCCACAGATGCTTACGGCCCCATTGCCGACAATGCCGGAGGAAACGCCGAAATGAGCAAGCTGGGCGAAGAGGTGCGCCGGCGTACCGATGCGCTCGACTCGCTGGGCAATACTACCGCAGCTACCGGAAAAGGATTTGCCATCGGCTCGGCAGCCCTTACAGGACTCTCCCTGCTGGCTTCATACATCGAAGAAGTACGTATCGGACTGGAACGTATCGGAACCGCCATCCTTGAACTTCCCAACGGCATCCAGATAGCCATCCACGAGGCAGGACTGGACGACTTCATGATTTATTACGATGTTACACTAATGAATCCTAAAGTGCTTTCAGGGATGTTCATTGGCAGTATGATGTCTTTCCTTTTCTGCGGTCTTACGATGAATGCTGTAGGGCGTGCAGCCTCGCGCATGGTAGAAGAAGTGCGCCGCCAGTTCCGTGAAATAAAAGGCATCCTGAGTGGAAATGCCGAGCCTGACTACGCCCGGTGTGTACAGATTTCCACACAAGGCGCCCAACGCGAAATGGTATTCCCCTCTCTGCTTGCCATCATCGCTCCTATAGTTACGGGGTTGCTCTTCGGTGTACCGGGTGTCATCGGTCTGCTGATTGGCGGACTTTCATCAGGCTTCGTGCTAGCCATCTTTATGGCAAATGCCGGAGGTGCCTGGGACAATGCCAAGAAATATGTGGAAGAAGGAAACTTTGGCGGAAAAGGAAGCGAAGTGCACCGTGCCACTGTAGTAGGCGATACCGTAGGCGACCCGTTCAAAGACACATCCGGTCCCAGCCTGAACATTCTTGTAAAACTGATGAGTATGGTTGCTATCGTAATGGCAGGGCTTACTGTGGCATGGAGCCTGTTCTGACAACGGCAATAAACACGAATATTAACATGTAGGGGCGTATGCGGTACGCCCCTACATGGGATGTTTCGGATATTCAATTAATTTTTCATTCAGGCTCTTTGAAACTGTTTCTGACTATAATTGGCAACATAAGAAGCTGTTTTGAATTTCTCCAAAAAGTTTTTCTTGGCTTGATGTATCCGTTTTCGTGTGTGCTTTGGGCGATTTTTTGGTCCTTTCCGCTCCTGTTCTTCGTCAGATAGCCCGCTATCTTCCTCATAGTAAAGACGCAAGATTTTGCGTCTCTACAAAAACCCATCCCAAATCATCGCACGATAAATTCAAAACAGCTTCTAAGAAATTCCTAAAAAATTTTTGCCTAAAACAAAAAAATCCAAGCAGACAGAAGCATATTTTTGTTAATTCACCCAATTTATATTAAATCAAGAGCTATTATATCAGGAAAAATTCTTATCTTTGTTCCCAAATTCGGTATAAATAATGAGACAACTTAAGATTACCAAAAGTATCACTAACCGAGAGAGCGCCTCTTTGGACAAATACCTTCAGGAAATCGGACGCGAAGACCTGATTACGGTAGAGGAAGAAGTGGAACTCGCTCAGCGTATTCGCAAAGGCGATCGTGCAGCGTTAGAGAAACTTACACGTGCAAACCTGCGATTTGTAGTATCAGTGGCCAAACAGTATCAAAACCAAGGATTGAGCCTTCCAGACTTGATAAACGAAGGAAATCTGGGCTTGATTAAGGCTGCCGAGAAGTTTGACGAGACCCGTGGTTTCAAATTCATCAGTTACGCCGTATGGTGGATTCGTCAATCTATTCTCCAAGCACTGGCCGAGCAATCCCGTATCGTGCGCTTGCCATTGAACCAGGTAGGTTCGCTGAACAAAATCAGCAAGGCTTTCTCTAAATTCGAACAAGAAAACGAACGCCGTCCGTCACCGGAAGAGCTGGCAGACGAACTGGAAATCCCGGTAGACAAGATTTCGGACACGCTGAAAGTTTCAGGACGCCACATCTCTGTAGACGCTCCTTTCGTGGAAGGAGAAGACAACAGCCTACTGGACGTGCTGGTAAACGACGACTCCCCTATGGCGGACCGCTCCTTGGTGAATGAATCACTTTCGAGGGAAATCGACAGAGCGCTTTCTACGTTGACCGAAAGAGAGAAGGAAATTATCCAGATGTTTTTCGGTATAGGAACGCAAGAAATGACGTTGGAAGAAATTGGTGACAAATTTGGACTGACACGCGAACGTGTGCGCCAGATTAAGGAAAAAGCCATCAGAAGATTAAGACAAAACTCGCGTAGCAAACTGCTCAAATCTTATTTAGGATAAACGAACATCGGTTTCCGAATTTACAAAAAGCTGTAAGGTCTACGGACACTTACAGCTTTTTCACTATTATGCCCTGCAAACTATATTATATAATAAGGTAAAGGAATGCCACGTTCAGCCAACACCTTCCTTCCGAAAACGAACTTAAATATGTTAATTTCACTCCAGACGGTTTCATATATGCCTACAATTGCTTACTTTTGCTTTGTAAAACTTATAAATTTATGAAACAGATTAAACTGCTTTGCTTTTTGCTCATCGCATCCATCGTGATACCCGTTCTTGCCAAATCGCCGAAAAACAAGAACAAATACGGCGTCTACATCGCTGGAGTATCGGCTTCGTTCAGTGACTCACTGGTTTATTTCACAGATATCCAATATGTAGACAGTGCTATGGTAGGCGGTGACGGATTGCTGGTAGGACGTGCACAATACAGCATCCAGCTAAAAGAATACCTGGAACAACAGGAAAACGGGAAAAACCGTACGTGCTTCGTTTACTACAACAAAAAAAAGAAAAACCTGCAAAAGGAAATCAACAAGCTGAAAGAAAAATACCAGAAGGGAAATACGCTGGTGCTTCTTGACGTAGACCCTGAATTCAAATTTGAAAAAGCAGAGATTTATTGATTATGAGAAAATTATTCCTATACATTGTTTCACTTTTCATCCTGACGGGCTGTTCGGACGAAATACCCGAACATGAACAGCCGGTACAGGCCAAGCGTGCCATACTTGCCTATTTGATTGCCAACAACAATCTGGACGAAGATATTATGAACAATGTACAATGGATGTACGAAAGCCTTGCTGAAAGTGGAGACTCATGCACGCTGCTCATTTACTACAAACCGACTTCCAGCAACCAATACATTAACGAAGCGCAAATTCTTGCCTATTTCTCTGATGGACACGGGCAAATCAACGGCCAACCAGCTTTGGAAGGCAATGACATCACTCAAGGCAACGTCATCGCACAAGCCAACCGCTATACTGCCGTAACGGGAACTTCAACCGATCCGGAAGTGATGCGTGCCAACTTGCAAATGATGGCAGACATTGTTCCCTCGCTCAGCTATGGACTTATCTTCGGTTCACATGCTACCAGCTGGATGCCTGCTGCAGGCACAGACATTGCTACCAAATCATTCGGACAAGACGGGAATGTCTATAACTCTATCAACATCCCCGAGCTTGCCGATGTTTTGGAACAGACTTTTCCCGGAAACCTTGACTTCGTGCTTTTCGATGCCTGCATGATGCAGACCGCCGAGGTTTGTTACGAACTGAGGCACGCCACACGCTATTGCATCGCTTCGGTATTGGAAACACCAGTAGTAGGTTTCCCTTACCACGAGATATTGAATAACTTGTATCAAGACGAAATCGACTTCGACAAACTTTGCGAAAATGTCATCAATTTCAATAAAAGCAGAGGGCTATGGGGAACTTATGCCGTAGTAGACTGCAAACAGATGGACGTTTTTGCCACAGCCGTGAGGGAGCAACTCTCCCAACACACATCCGCCCTCGAAGATCTTTCGCTTCACTCCATCCAGCAATATGGAATAAACGACTACCAATACTTCTCGTTCGATGTAGCAGATGTCATCCGCCAGCTGAATGGAGGGACACTTCCGGAGTCTTTCCAGCAAGTATTGGACCAGACCGTACTTGCCAAAAGCTGTATCACGAATCACTCCACTTTCAGAGTAGACGAAGACCGCTATTGCGGAATGGGCATGTACATTCCCGATGCCGTGCCAGGAAATACCCGATGGAACGACTATTACCGTTCCGCCATTTCGTGGTACCAGACAGTATGGAGTGAATAAGGTTTACGACGCATAAGTGCAAAGGCGCAGAAACAATCAGGATTCTGATTCTTTCCGCGCCTTTTCCTTTTCAGAAAATATACTGCAACCGAAGCTGGGCAAGAAAGAAGTCTTTCTTATAAAAAGCGTTGCAATGCTCCCCTACCCATACATAGCTGCCGTTCAGCTTCACTCCTAAATATTGGTTGATGTACCAGTTTACACCTAAAGACAAGTCAGTCTCCTCACCTCCATAAATTCCTGCACGGTTATCGTTCATGTCCGTATAATTCAAGCGGGCAACCAGTTCGACAGCTTGTGGAGTAGCCGGACGGCTCGGTATGCCATACATCGCATCGTATTCGAAGCCGCGTCCTTTCAACAAGAAACCGCCTTGAATGTATCCCCCGTGCGGACGGTATGCCTTCCCGCCATCCGTGCGGTTCAAACGGTCGAAATAATATTCGGCTTGAACCATCCAGCGTGGAGCGGTGTATAATGCCTCAACTACCCCTTTCACCTCTGTTCCCATATTCGGCACTTCAGCTTCAAGCAACGAAGCAGGAAACATCGATGTAATGCCCTCACTATCTACCGTGCCCACAGGCGGCTCTTCGGTATTGACCTGTTTCGTGCGGAAAGAAAAGGCACCGCCTACGTGAATCAACCGATGGTCTTCCCCTTGCTTGCGCCATACGGCACGGGAAGTCGATACAAAGGCATTCTTCTGACTGCTCCCTATCTTATTGATATCATTATGCGTATAGACACCCGTAGCAAGATACCACGAATCGGTATAGAAATGATACGTTGCACCCAACTTCCGGCTATCGGTAAAAGCCAAGACCGATGCAGCCGACTGATGGAAGCGCAAATCGGCTGTGCTTATCAACATATCCATCGAAAAAGGCTCGTACGCATTGCCCAGCGAAAGCACACTGTTCTTAAAGTGGTAATTCAGCAACAAATCCTTTATCGCTACTTTACCTCCTCCCAATCCGATATCGGCTTTTGCCTCCCACTGCCCGTAAGTCGCTTTGAACCCGACCCGGAAATCTTCCAGCCGATAATAGCCTTGCACGTCTTCTTTGCCATAACCCGACACGGCGGCATCGAGCAGGGCACGCGAACGGAACTTTACTTTCAGCTGCTCTTGCGCCTGCGTTGTCACTCCTCCCAACAGGAGAATGAAACTCAACAATCCAGCTACGATTTTCTTCATACCTGCACAGCCATTAGTTGAGGAAGCGCTTCTTCTACCGGAACTGCCCAACCGTAATCCGCCACATTAAATATCGGCGCAGTCTTGTCCGGATTAATGGCGATAATCCGTTTCGCACCGGCAATGCCTGCCGTGTGCTGGATTTGCCCGCTGATGCCGATAGCGATATACAGGTCCGGAGCAATGGTCTGGCCGGTCTGCCCTACTTGCAAATGCGCGTCAATCAAGCCAGCTTCTACCGCAGCACGTGACCCGGCCACAGCTGCTCCCCATTGTTTAGCCCACTGACAGATACGCTCTACCGTTTCCTTCTTCTTCACGCCACGTCCTATTCCGACCACAATCCGGCTGTTCCCCAGCGAATCCCCGCCGGCTGTTTCCAATTCCTCGTCCAATAAGCGGATACGGCCGTCGCACTTAAAGTCCGATAAATCATGCCGGATGCATTCCCCTTTCAAGGCAGGGTCCGCTTCACGCGCTTTCATCACTCCCGGACGTACCGAAGCCATTTGCGGACGGTGCGCCGGAGTAGCAATCGTAGCCATTAAGTTTCCGCCAAAAGCCGGACGTATCTGCTGAAGCAGGCCTGTTTCGGCATCAATGTCCAACTCCGTGCAATCGGCAGTCAAACCCGTTTGGAGCAGAGCCGCGATACGGGCAGACAATCCACGCCCGCGAGGCGTTGCGCCTACCAGCAAGATATCCGGACGGCATTCGCGGATAACCCGGACGGCGGCACGAGCATAATTTTCTTCGATGAACGAAGCCAACGACGGATGCCCGGCAAGATGTATCCGCTGTGCTCCATACGCCGCCAACGAAGACACCGCCGCATCCGATTCACTCCCGATTAAAAGAGCCTCTACATCCTGATGCAGCTTTTCTGCCAGAACGGCAGCCTTCCCTAACAATTCTTTTGTAACCGCAGAAAGGGTTCCGTCCGCTTCTGTTTCGGCAAGCACCCAAATGCCCTTAGACGTTCCGCCGGAAATTTGCGTCTGCGTCTCCGGTTCATTCAACGCCAAAGCCTCCGAAGGGCAGGCTTGCACACAACTTCCGCACAAACGGCATTTATACGGGTCGATTTCCGGATATTCCGCCATGCGGATGGCGCCGTAAGCACAAGCGTCCGCACACATTCCACAACCGATACATTGGTCTTTGCGCACTTGAAGCGCAAAAGAGGCAGTATGTTCATTCATAAGATTCATTCGTTATAAGTGATAAGATTCGTTTAATAAGTAGATGTTGAGAATTAATTTATATAATGTAGCCATCTCAGAAACGCAGATTAACGCAGATTTTCACGGATTCTTTTGATTTACTATTTTTGATTTACGAAGTACGATTTAGTGCTCAAACAGTAGATAGTAAATTGTCAAATCGTAAATAAAAATAATCTGCGCTAATCCGCGAAAATCTGTGTTTCTGATCATATCATTTTGCACACTTATTTAATTGCTTCAGCAAATGCGGCTGCATCCGCACACCAGTTGATTTCTTTTTTCCGGACAGGCACCGCGGTCGATACCACCCGCGTAGGAGAAGCATACAGCCCTACGGAAGACGCATCTATACCCAGGTCCTTCTCGTCCCAACGAAGGATTTCCTGCCGTTGCGCCCGGCGCCAGCCCGACAAAGTCATGCAATCCAGTTCGCCGTTTTCACGGCTTACCATCACGGCGCAAGGCAACTCGATTTCCATCCGCTGCAAATACGCCCCCGCTTTCCGGCTGACGCTTATCGTATGTTCGGTCAGCTGCCCGACGGCCGACAGGCAGGTAACTTGAGGAATATCCAGCTGCCCTGCCACTTCCGGCCCCACTTGCGCCGTATCGCCGTCGATGGCCATTTTGCCGAAGAACAACAAGTCATACGCTCCTATCTTGCGCACAGCCGCAGCCAGAACCAGGCTCGTACACCACGTATCGCTTCCGGCAAAAGCTGGAGAAGAAAGCAATATCGCCCGGTCGGCGCCCCGCTGCAACGCTTCGCGCAATACGGTTTCTGCCGAGGCAGGCCCCATGCTGACCGCAACCACTTCGGCTGCGGTATCTCGTTTTAAGTCGAGCGCCATTTGCAAGGCATACAAGTCATCCGGATTCGTCCGACTCAATGCCGAAGAACGCTTCAATGTCTTTGTCACCGGGTTAAGTTCCACTTTAGTCGACTGAGGAACCTGTTTCAAAAATACAATATACCGTTTCATTATTGACTATTTTACTGTTTACCATTTACTATTTTTCCGTTGTGTCCAGTTTAGGCGTGCGAAAGCTTCCCGCAATGTACAACATGAAATCCTAAAGCTGGAAACCTTCCCCACGGTGTGGGCAACAAATCCCAAACTTATCCGCCTTTCTTGTTCGAACGGGCATCAGCGCAACGCTGCTGAAACTCGGGCGAGAACGGGTCTACCTCGCCGAAGCGTTCGGGAGCGAACAACGCCGGATTGACAAAAGGAGTCTCGCCCGTAATCAGTTCCGCAGCCAGCCGCCCCATGCCTCCGCCTGCCGCAACGCCGCCTCCGCAGCATCCGGTAACGGTGAACAGTCCTGCGTATGCCTGCACCGGACCGATGATGAACATGGCATCGGGCACATAGCAAGACGGGCCTGCCATGTAATGCGCAATGGGCAAATCATCAATATCGTGCAAGTAAGGCTTCAGCAGCGGCGCACATTCGTCGAGCACCGTCCATTCGGCTTCTTTGCGGAAATCGAAATCTTCCAGTTGTCCGGTCAGAGTAGCCGGGTCGAACGACTGGCAACGGCTTTCGCGCAAGCCGATAATCAAGGCACCCACATCCGAGCGGGTGAAGGCACGGGCATCGGGAATCACGGTAAACGGATGCCCTGCCGGAAAACGCTCCTTGTCAATCTTCGTTATCCAGAAATGGCTGCGAACCGGCGTAAACGGAAGCCCTACATGGAGGGGACGCATCAACAGATTGGCCCACGAACCTGCCGCATTGACCACAACCGGGGCTTCGATGCATTCACCGTCAGCCAGCCGGACACCGCAGACGCGGCCGCCTTCAACCATAATCTCTTTCACCTTACAATTCGGGCGAAGCGTCACGCCCAAACGGGCAGCCGCCTTGGCATAACCCGAACAAAGCAGCGCTGAATCGATAAAGGCATCGGTGGGCATATAAAGCGCCACATCCACCGCTTCCGCATCTATCCACGGAAGCAACGCCTTCACCCTGTCTTTCGGAATGCGCTCGTTGGGGATGCCGAAACGAGTAGCGGCCTCTTCCAAAGCTTCCAGCCCTTTCAGCGAGGCTTCGGACGAAGCGACGGTAATGCTTCCGCATTGCTGGAGTTCCAGCGACTCGCCCAGCAGCGTTTCTATCTCATTTATGCAATCATACGTTTCCTGCACCAATTCCATCAGGGCAGGTTTGGTCCGGGCACGTGTCAGCAGGCAAGCCGCACGCGATGATGCTTGCGAAGCGATTTCGTTGCCGTCAAGCAGCAAGATTCTTCCGGCTTTCCGTTTTGCCAACTGATAAGCAGTAGCGCATCCCAATAATCCGCCACCGATGATGATGACATCGTAAGTCTTTTCCATATACCTTATTTATATATTTACATACTATATTGCGCGTTCACACACATTTCATCAGCCTTCTTCGCTTCGAGCGTAGCGTTGTACTTACGGTAAATGAGGATTCCCGCAACGGTAAACAGAACCGTACACAAGGCGCCCACGCCGCAAGCGATGTGGTTGAACGTAGCAAACCAGTCTATCTCGATATCGAGCAGCTCTTTGGTAGACAACAACGTCACCGTGCCCAGATAGCCGATAAAGTCAATCATCGCTATGAAGAAACCTACATTCCCCTTGATTCGGAAACAAGCGATAAACCGGTCGAAGAAAACCGTCTGGAAAGTCAGGTAAGCGATATACAGCGACAAGCTTTCAATGAAAAGCCACATCACGGGCGAGAGGTCGAGCGTATCGTAATGATAAGACACATACGTCATGGTGAGGCATCCGGCAATCACCAGGGTCATCAGCCAAAGCAGCGCACGGATATTGCTGCGGAAGAAGATGAACAGGGCGAAAATGCCTAAAATAATCAGCGTCACAATCGTATCTATCCGGGCAAACATCCACGACGACTGGTTGCTCATGTCCAAGATGTACACCAGGAAGTCTTCTTTGATGTCACGCAAAACGAGCAGCATGAAGTTGCCGATAAACAACAAGGTCAATATCGGCGCATATTTCAAGAAGAGCGCCTTGCGTCCCTTGCTGTCCAGCGTCACACGCTCGTTGCGCAGGGCGATGTCTTCTGCCGTGGGCTGCGGAAGCCGCTTCAGCATGTATCCCATCAGCACCAGCAAAGGCAAGGCAAAACCGCCGATGACCGCAGGCATCCAGAACTGGCTGATGTGCATTTCGTTCATGGCAAACAACCCAAAGCTTTTCGCCACGCCCGAACTGAACACCATGCTTACGCCCAACAGGCTTGCCAGAATGTCGGTCACTTTCCGCCCTTCGATAAAACTGAATATCACGCCCCACATGCAGCCCAGCGAAAGGCCATTGACAAACATCGCGATGACATTCCAAGGAGTATCCAGCAATCCGAACCCTACCAATGCCGCCTCGGCAAGCACTGCCGAACCTACAAAGAAACGGAAGCGGTTCTCCTTCTTCAGTTCCGAAATAATCTTAATGCCGAAAAACTTGGCAATCACATAACCCAAAATCTGAATGGTAGTCACCGCCACTTTGTAATCGCTTCCAAAGAACTCCAATCCTTCAAACGAAGCCGCCGTATAAGGCTTGCGCAAGGCATACACCAACGAATAAGAAAGCAATGCCGCACCTCCTGCCCACAAGATGAGCAGCACTTCCGATAAATTCCTGTTTTTAATCAATTGTTTCATATCTTTCAACGTTTTAGTCTGATTTCGAGTGCAAAGCTACCCCGCCCTTGATTCTGAAAGAATTAATTTATGATGTATTATAAACCTCTTTTACAGGACATTTATAAATTCATCTTTATATCAAGATAATGTCACCGAAATGAAACAATTGAAATATTGCTGTAACATCTAAATCGTACATTTGCAAAAAATCGACAAAACGACTATGGACAGATTACTCTCCCTTTACGAACGAATGAAAAAGCTCCGCGAATCGGGGGTAAGGATGAAGGACATATCCGAAGAGACCGACATCGCTTCGAGCGTACTGTCATCGCTCTACTCTTCCGTACTTCCGATGTATGTCAATCTTGTTTCTGGCGGAGAAGAGCAGGAAGCGGCGTTAGACAAAGCCCTGCAACAAGTAAACAACGTATCGAAACGCAAACTGCTGGGATGCCTGGACACCTTATATGATAAGGTAAACCATATCGAGCCCCGGCAGGCAAGCAACAAGAACAATGCCCGCCCGTTTCTGGATGACATCGAAAAAGAAGCCTTGCGCTACCTGCCCAATGCAGGAATCTATACAGGACTGTATTTGGCATACAGTTCGTCTTCTTTCTCCGACGGGCTGAAAGTGGAACCGTATATGATAGCTTCTATCACCGACGGCGATGCGTTGCCCAAAGTTTACTCGCAAAACATGAACGGTGATTATTATGCAGGCGTGGGCGTGTTTTCTCCGTTCCAAATAGGGTACTTGATGTTTAATGAACAAAAGCACTTGCAATTGGCACTGAAAGTAGTCTTCTTGCAATTGCCGCTTATCGAATACCCCGGTTGGATGAAAGGCATCTACCTGACGCACGATTATAGCCGCAACCCCATCGCCCGACGGGTAGTCTTCGTGCGCCAAGGGAATGAAATCCCTTTAGAAGAATTTGCCGAAATGCGTACGGAAGTCATTCCAAAAGACAAACTGAATGAAGAACAGCAAGCGTATTATGATTATACTTGCCAACAAGGAGACGTGATAAGAAGCATGATGCTGGTATCTCCCGAAAAAAACGTAAACGATTTGATGAGGGAAAAAGAACTGCTAAAGCTATTATAACAAATTCACCACCGATTACATGGAGTAAGAATGATTTAAGAAGCTGTTTTGAATTTCTCCAAAAAGTTTTTCTTGGCTTGATGTATCCGTTTTCGTGTGTGCTTTGGGCGATTTTTTGGTCCTTTTCGCTCCTGTTCTTCGTCAAATAGCCCGCTATCTTCCTCATCACAGAAGCGGAAATGCCTCAAAAACTCATCCCAAATCAGCGCACGATAAATTCAAAACAGCTTCTAAATCCGTGTAATCTGTGGTGAAAAACAAATCAGAACTCGCTGGTGAAATGGAACTTGATATGCTTGAAGTCATTCTGAGCCATTTGTAGCACATATCCGCTGTCGGCAAGGAAGACATCACGCCCTTCGCGGTCTTTTGCCATATACTGGAACTTCCGTTTCTTGAATGCTTCCAGTTCGTCCATATCATCGCTTTCTATCCAGCAAGCCTTGTACAGGCTGACCGGCTCCCAACGGCACTTTGCGTTGTATTCGTTCTCCAGACGATACTGGATTACCTCGAACTGCAACTGCCCTACCGTGCCTATCAGCTTACGTCCGTTAAACTGATTGATGAACAATTGCGCCACACCTTCGTCCATCAATTGGTCAATACCCTTATTTAATTGCTTGGTCTTCATCGGGTCTGCATTTTCGATGTACTTAAACATTTCAGGCGAAAAACTGGGCAATCCCTTAAAATGCAACTGTTCGCCTTCGGTCAGCGTGTCGCCAATCTTGAACGTACCGTTATCCGGCAAACCGATAATATCGCCTGCCCACGCTTCATCTACTGTGGTCTTGCGCTGAGCCATAAACTGAGTGGGTGAAGAAAAACGCATTGTCTTGCCTTGCCGCACATGCAAATACGGCGTATTTCGTGTAAACTTACCCGAACATACCTTACAGAAAGCCACGCACGAACGATGGTTAGGGTCAATGTTTGCCGTAATCTTAAAAATGAATCCGGTAAATTTAGGCTCGTCGGGCATTACCACACGTTCCTCTGCCTGTACCGGCCGGGGACTGGGAGCAATTTCCACGAAGCAGTCCAACAATTCCTGTACGCCAAAATTATTTAATGCAGAACCGAAAAATACAGGTGCCAGTTCACCTTTCAAGTATTCATTGACATCAAATTCAGGATATACGCCTTCTATCAATTCCAAATCGTTGCGGAGCTTTTCAGCCAAAGGAGCGCCGATGTGGTTATCAAGCTCTTCGGTATGGATATCCACTTCCACCTTCTCCGTCACCACTTGCTTGGAAGGCTGGAACAGGTTCAGCTTCTTCTCATAAATGTTATACACACCCTTGAAACGCGGTCCGCTTTCGATAGGCCAGGTCAAGGGACGCACATTGATAACGAGTTCTTCTTCCAGCTCGTCCAGCAGGTCGAACGGGTCTTTAGCCTCACGGTCCATCTTGTTGACGAAAATAATCACCGGCGTGTTGCGCATACGGCACACTTCCATCAGCTTGCGTGTCTGCGTTTCCACACCTTTCGCCCCGTCCACCACGATGATTACGCTATCCACCGCCGTAAGCGTACGGTATGTATCCTCCGCAAAGTCCTGGTGACCAGGTGTATCAAGGATATTTACTTTGTAATCCCGATAATCAAACTCCATCACCGATGTAGTGACCGAAATACCACGCTGCTTCTCAATATCCATCCAGTCGGAGGTAGCGGTTTTCTTAATCTTGTTCGATTTTACAGCACCTGCCACCTGGATCTGCCCTCCGAAAAGCAACAGTTTTTCCGTCAACGAAGTCTTACCGGCATCCGGATGTGCAATAATCGCAAATGTTCTTCTTCTTTCTATTTCCTGATTTGCCATATTTCTTATTTTTCTACGATATCAGTCTAAATCCAATTCCCCTTTTTTCTCCTTTATATAATAACCGGCAAGCATAGCCAGCAAATCACTGATTGCTTTCACCGCCTTCTGCGTATCTTCACTCACCTCTTTCTTTTGCAGTTTCAGCATCCATACGCCATACATGGCATCGAAGCACGTCTCCAGTTCAGGCACGTCCCTGTCCGCCCCCTTTGCCCGAAGCTCTACGATAAAAGGCAGAGCCTTGTAATAAGCTGCGCTATAGTAAGGGAATTTAGGCGAGCGGAGCAAACGCAGATGCAGGTCGGTCAGCCATACGATGATGTTCTTATTGATTTGCAAATGCCCCTTCTGCATCACGCCTTCATCGTGCATCATATTAATCAAGTCTTCATACCATTGCGTCAACTCTTGCCTTTGCGGGTCGGTCAGAGAAGGATACGTGTCGACGACATTCCGCCGTATCTGTCCGATATCGCAACCGTTGGCACGAATCAAGTCTTCCACCTGCCACATATAGAGCAAGTATTCTGCAATATTCTGTTGTTTAAGTTGTCGGGAAATATACATATTCTAATCGTATCTGTCAAGAGAAAGATTTTCCGGTAGCAGCCAGCACGAATCCCACCATCGCCGCTACAATCACCGCCACACCAATGATACGGTTCAGCATCCAGATGCCCCTCACATTAAACCGCGTGCGCACCTTGTTCACAAAATAAGTGATGCTGAACCACCAGCTTACCGCTCCCATAATAATGGCAAGATAGCCCACTAGCTGGAAGCCGATAGGGCTACCCGGCATCACGAATGAGAACCGGGCAAAGAGTCCGATGAACAGGAAGATAATCAATGGATTGGAAAAGGTGACAAAAAAGGCGGTCACAAAATTGTGCAGGTAAGTTCCTCTTTTACCCGACGAAGGCCGAAGCGCTTTCACCGGATTACTCCGGAACGTATAAATGCCGAAAGCCAGCAACATGATACTGCCCACCACTTGCAGAAAAATCTGATGCTTCAGAATAAGCTCGTCCATAAAGCTCATGCCGTATCCCGTAAGCAACGCATAGCAAATATCGCTCAGTGCCGCCCCCAGTCCTGTCACAAAGCCAAACCAGCGTCCTTTATTCAATGTACGCTGAATACAAAGAACGCCCACAGGCCCCAGCGGAGCGGAAACCACCACTCCCACTATAAACCCTTTTATCAACAAATCCAGTATCGTAACCTGTTCTATCCAATTCATAGTGCAAAGATGCTACTTTTTTGCGAGATTACCTACGATTTCGGCTGTAATTCTTTTACAACATGAAAGCCAAAGCCAAAATCCAATCTTTCCTACCCCCGTCCAGCGACCTCCCATACAACGAATATGCGCATCCATAAGGATAATATATGCAATCTTCCACACATACGTTTTCATCGGGCCACGCATATACTTCCAACGGCACATGCACTTATTTTCACCCACGCATAAAAACTCTTTCCCCACTACTCTTTCGAAAATATTTCCAGTCCACGTAGGAAATAATAAAAAATAAAGACTATCTTTGCCGGAAAGACAAATCATAACCATGACAGAAAGACTGAAAGAGATTAAAAGCAAGATTGACGATGGAGAGATTGACGCAGCCATCCAAGAACTGAACGAGCTCCTGGCCCAGCATCCGGACAATGCAGACTATGCCTACTACCTGCTGGGGAATGCGTTCCGCAAGCAAGGCGACTGGCAAGGAGCCCTGAACAATTATCAGGAAGCCATTGCCCTCAATCCCGACAGTCCGGCATCCGAAGCCCGGCGCATGGTGATGGATATCCTGGAATTTTATAACAAAGACATGTTTAATCAATAAGAATAAGGTAATTTTACTATGGCTAAGATGAAAGGTGTGGTAATCGTGAATACAGAACGCTGCAAAGGGTGCAACCTATGCGTGGTTGCCTGTCCGTTGCATGTATTGTCGCTTACCAAAAAAGTAAATCAAAAAGGATATAATTACGTACAACAGACCCTGGAAGACACCTGCAACGGTTGTTCTTCGTGCGCCATCGTATGTCCGGACGCTTGTCTGACAGTATACAGGGCAAAAGAAGCGTAAGTTTTTAAAAACAGGTAACCAGGTGACCAGGTACGAGTTGACTAGGTTTTAAATACCGTAGTAAAACAATTCCAGACCTAGTCAACTAGTACCTAAGACCTAGTCAACTATAAAAATTTAAAAAGATATGGCAGAAGAAGTAGTTTTAATGAAAGGAAACGAAGCCATCGCCCGTGCGGCCATCCGGTTCGGCGTGGACGGTTACTTCGGCTATCCTATCACTCCCCAATCGGAAGTATTGGAAACTCTCGCCGAACTAAAGCCATGGGAGACAACCGGTATGGTCGTCTTGCAGGCAGAAAGCGAAGTGGCAGCTATTAATATGGTATATGGAGGTGCCGGAAGCGGCAAGATGGTAATGACTTCCTCCTCCAGCCCGGGCGTCAGCCTGAAACAGGAAGGAATCTCTTACATTGCAGGTGCCGAACTTCCGTGCCTGATAGTAAACGTAATGCGAGGAGGACCCGGACTGGGTACCATCCAGCCCAGCCAGGCAGATTATTTCCAGACCACCAAAGGAGGCGGACACGGCGACTATCATGTCATCGCACTGGCTCCGGCATCGGTACAGGAAATGGCCGATTTCGTAGGGTTGGCATTCGAACTGGCTTTTAAATACCGGAACCCGGCCATGATTCTTGCCGACGGTGTCATCGGACAAATGATGGAGAAAGTCGTACTTCCCGAACCTCGTCCGCGCCGCACCGAAGAAGAAATCATTGCCCAATGTCCATGGGCTACCACAGGACGTAAAGGACGCAAGCCCAATATCATCACTTCGCTGGAACTTGACCCTGCGGTAATGGAACAGCGCAACCTGCACCTGCAAGCCAAATACGCAGAAATAACGGCACATGAAACCCGTTACGAAGAAATAGATTGCGAAGATGCCGAATACCTGATTGTAGCTTTCGGCTCATGTGCCCGTATCGCCCAGAAATCAATGGAGCACGCCCGCGAGGAAGGCATCAAAGTTGGCTTGTTCCGCCCCATCACCTTGTGGCCGTTCCCTGGAGAAGCCCTAAAGGAAAGAGCACGGCAAATGAAAGGCATCCTCGTCGTCGAACTGAACAGCGGACAGATGATTGAAGACGTCAAGCTGTCTGTGGAATGCCGCATTCCGGTCGAACACTTCGGGCGCCTGGGAGGAATCGTTCCCGACCCGGATGAAGTCATCGAATCATTGAAAGAAAAACTCATCAACAACAAGTAACCGATTATGAACAAGATAAACCAGATCAGAACCGTACTGAACATTGTTTTTATGATAGGTGCAGTGGCTACTATCATCCTGTTCTTTACAGATGTCAACCAGACCGTATTTTTCTACGTATGTGCGACATCCATCATTATAAAAATGATAGAGTACGCGCTCCGATTCTCTCAACGTAATCGACAAGGAGGAAAACTATGACAAAAGAAGATATCGTAAAACCCGAAAACCTGGTTTACCAGAAACCTCGTTTATTGAACGACAACCCGATGCACTACTGCCCGGGATGCAGCCATGGAGTCGTACACAAGCTGATAGCTGAAGTCATCGACGAAATGGGCATGACTGAAAAAGCCATCGGCATCAGCCCTGTAGGATGTGCCGTCTTTATGTATAATTACCTGGACATCGACTGTCAGGAAGCCGCACACGGACGTGCACCCGCATTGGCAGGAGCCATCAAGCGCTTGTGGCCCGACCGCCTGGTATTCACATATCAAGGCGATGGCGACCTGGCATGTATCGGAACTGCCGAAAGCATTCACGCCCTGAACCGTGGTGATAACATCGCCATCATTTTTATCAACAATGCCATTTACGGTATGACAGGTGGACAAATGGCGCCTACCACTCTCGTCGGCATGAAAACCGCCACTTGCCCCTACGGACGTAATCCGGAAATCCACGGTTATCCGCTGAAGATGACCGAAATAGCAGCCACCCTGCAAGGCACTTGCTATGTCACCCGCCAGTCTGTGCACACCGTTGCAGCTATCCGCAAGGCGAAGAAAGCTATCCGCAAAGCTTTCGAAAACTCGATGCAGGGCAAAGGTTCCAGCCTGGTAGAAATCGTGTCGACCTGCAGCTCGGGCTGGAAAATGACTCCCGAAGCAGCCAACAAATGGATGGAAGAACACATGTTTCCTTTCTACCCGCTGGGCGACTTGAAAGATACGACGATTTGAGTTTTTAAGTTCTTGAGTTTTTAAGCTCTGCAATACTGACAGCATTTTATTTGCAAACTTAAGAACTATAGAACTAAAAAACTCAAGAACTTAAAGACTTAAAAACTAAAAAACTTAAAAACTCAAAACAATATGACAGAAGAAATCATTATAGCTGGATTCGGAGGCCAAGGCGTATTGTCGATGGGAAAAATCCTTGCCTACTCCGGTCTGATGGAAGGCAAAGAAGTGACCTGGATGCCTGCCTATGGCCCCGAACAACGCGGAGGAACCGCCAACGTCACGGTCATCGTGAGCGACGAACGCATATCTTCTCCGATTCTGAGCAAATACGATACCGCCATCATCTTAAACCAACCTTCTCTGGCAAAGTTCGAAAGTAAAGTGAAACCTGGCGGCGTACTGATTTACGACGGCTATGGCATAATCAATCCGCCTACCCGCAAAGATATCCACGTCTATCGCATCAACGCCATGGACGAAGCCAACGAACGGAAGATGGCAAAGACTTTCAACATGATTGTATTAGGCGGACTGCTGAAAATCCGTCCCATTGTATCCATCGCAAGTGTGGTAAAAGCCTTGTACAAGACACTTCCCGAACGTCATCACAGCCTGATTCCAATGAATGAAGAAGCTATCCACATCGGCATGGACATCATCAAGGAAATGAAGTAACCCAGATTAAGGAATTGTTTTGAATATCCGCAGATATCCTATGTAGGGGCATATCGCATACGTCCGAATGCATCAACTAATCCACGTGAATGTTTTGGGCGTATGCGATACGCCCCTACATGGCAATCGGGTGGAATGCGGATATTCAATAAAACTTTTTGGAGAAATTCAAAATAGCTTCTTAGATGCATTTGCCCCGTTTAACAATGACGAATATCTGCAAATCTGCCCCTAAGTTATCCCTTGTTTCGTTTTTCTTTTATATCTTTGTCCCCATTATGAGGAAGATACTTTTTATAGCAATCATAGCACTGATATGCGGCAAACTGTCCGCACAGAACACGTTATCCAACCAATTCGGAAGTTCGGCATCAGGTACAGACCGAGATATGTACGACCGGAACGGGAATCCGATAGACACAACCGCCGTTAACGATGCCAGCACCATTCCCATCGGGCTGACATCGTGGAAAATTGATGCCCGTTTCGGAAACCGTACCGAAGTGCCTGTCGATACTTTGCAGCATGGCTTCCAAAACACGAACGATACAGGAGGTCCTTACGGACATTATACCTATTTGGGGAACTTGGGAGCTCCCCGTATTGCTCATGTATTTTTCGACCGTAAAGATGCCAGCCAGTTCTTCTTTTTCGACCCTTACGATTACACTGTGTTACAACCGCAAGACGTAACATACACAAACACCAAGTCGCCCTTTGTCAACTTGACTTATTATAAACAAGGTAGCAGCCGCGACGGAGAAGAACGTTTCAAAGCCTATTTTGCCGTGAATGCCAACAAACGGCTGGGATTCGGGTTCAACATCGACTATGTGTACGGACGAGGGAAATACGCCCACCAGTCAACAGCTTTATTCAACGGAAACCTATTTGCCTACTATCTGGGTGACAAATACAATATGCATTTCAGCTTCATCAACGACAACTTGAAGGTAGCCGAAAACGGCGGTATCACCGATGATCGTTACGTCAGTGCGCCGCTGGATATGGCTGAAGGAGGACGTACATACGCCAATAGCGAAATCCCGACCAACCTGAGTGCCATATGGAACCACAACACAGGATACCATGCTTTCCTGACTCATCGGTATAACTTAGGATTCTACCGTGACAATCCGGACGAAAACGATACAACCAACACACAGGTATTCGTACCTGTCACCAGTTTCATGCACACGGTGAAAGTAGACGTGGCAAGACGCCAATATATCTCACAAGATGAAACAGAGAACACGGAATACTTTCTAAATAATTTCTTGCCCGACATAGAACGTGACAAGACAGACTATCTGGCAGTAAAGAACACGCTCGGCATATCACTGCGCGAGGGATTCAACAAATGGGCAAAAGCCGGCCTTACCGCTTTCGTCACCCACGAATTCCGCCGCTTTACGATGACCGACACCATCGCCGGAACTCCCGGACAACGTATTCCTACAGATTATACGGAAAATGTCATTTCTGTGGGAGGACAACTCATCAAAGAACAAGGCAAAATGTTCCATTATAACGTAACGGGTGAATTTGCACTGATAGGTGAAGATGCCGGAGCATTTTCGGTGGAAGGACGCGGAAACATGAACTTCCGCCTGTTCAATGATACCGTCCGTTTACAGGCAAATGCCTATATCAAGAACCAAAACCCGACATTCTACTATCGTCATTTCCACTCGAAACATTATTGGTGGGACAATAACGACCTTTCGAAAATGATGCGTACCCGCATTGAAGGACAACTCAGCATTGACCGTTGGCGTACGCAACTGAAAGCTGGTGTAGAAAACATCACCAACTATACTTATCTCGATAACCTTTCGGTAAGTGACGGACAAGGCAGTAGCGGAGACGGAACAGGCAGCAGCAACGAAAGTGGAACCACAACTCATTACCTGAACAATCTAGGAGTAGCCCAACACTCGGGGAGCATCCAGGTATTCAGCGCATCGCTCCGGCAAGATTTCAAACTGGGTATTTTTCACCTGGATAACGAAGTGACTTACCAGACTTCAAGCAACCAAGACATCCTTCCATTGCCGAAACTGGTCTTGTACCATAACCTCTACCTCAGCTTCGGGCTGGCAAAGAAGGTTTTGAAAGTAGAAATGGGTGCCGACGTGCGCTATTTCACCGAATATTATGCCCCCGACTATGCGCCGGCAATCGGTCAATTCTATCTGCAAAACAAAGACACGCGCTACAAATTAGGGAACTATCCTTTAGTGAACGGTTACATCAACCTGCACCTGAAACGCACGCGTATCTTCCTGATGATGTACAACCTGATTCAAGGACAAGGAACCCACAGTTATTTCCTGGCTCCCCACTACCCACTGAATCCGCGTCTGTTCAAAATCGGCATATCGTGGAACTTCTTTGACTAAAAAACCCGTACATTATGCAGAAAGGCAAACCCTTCATCCGATACAGCATTGTGGCAATAGTTATTGTTGCAGGATTTATTGTATTCGGCACACAGAAAGAAAATAGTCCTGCCTATTCCCCTCGCGACTATGCCGAAATTGTTCAATCGGGCGTGTTGCGTGCAGTGACCGAATACAACGCTATCAGCTACCACATAAACAGAGACACGCTGCAAGGATTCGATTATGAACTACTGAATGCTTTTGCCTCTGACAAACACCTGAAACTGGAAATAACTCCAGAAATGAGCTTTGAGAAACGACTTGCAGGTGTCACTAAAGGAAAATACGATCTTCTGGCGACAGGAACCGTTATCACATCCCAATCGAAAGACACATTGCTCTTTACCCGTCCGTTGACGTTAAGCAAACAAGTGCTGGTACAGCGAAAACCCGAAAACGAACAAGACAGCACTTATATCCGCAGCCAGCTCGACCTGGCACACAAACAATTGCATGTCATCAAAGGTTCTCCGGCATTGCTCCGGCTCCACAACCTTATCAGTGAAATAGCCGATACCATCTACATCCAGGAAGTGGAACAATACGGACCTGAACAGCTTCTTGCCATGGTGGCAGGAAAAGACATCGACTATGCCGTATGCGATGAAAGCATCGCCCGCTCTTTGCAGGAACGCTTCCCGAACCTTGACATCAATACAGCTATCAGTTTCACGCAATTTTATGCCTGGGGCGTAAACAAGCATTCGCCTGCCTTGCTGGATACCCTCAACCATTGGCTTGAACGGTACAGCAAAACCGCCTCTTACAAGAAACTGTACAACAAATACTTTTAATGACATCTCATCACAGAAGAAGATACACAGATACTTTAGAGCCTGTTTAAATTCTCTCCATGTGATATACAAATATAGACCAATTAATAAGTTAACTGAAAAACAAAACTTGAAAACTATGCAATTAGACAAGGTAAACTGGGGATTCATCGGTTGTGGCGAAGTGACCGAAAAAAAGAGTGGTCCCGCTTTCAATATGATAGACGGTTCACGTGTTGTTGCCGTCATGAGCCGCGATGAAGAAAAAGTAAAATCGTATGCACACCGACACAACATTCCTCGCTGGTATACTGATGCGCAAGAACTGATAGGTGACGAGGATGTAAACGCCATTTACATCGCCACGCCTCCCTCTTCACATGCCACCTTTGCCATTATGGCCATGAAGGCAGGAAAACCTGTATACATTGAAAAACCTATGGCAGCCACCTACGAAGACTGTGCACGTATCAACCGCATCTCACAAGAAACAGGTGTACCTTGCTTTGTAGCCTATTATCGCCGCTATTTACCCTATTTCCAAAAGGTTCGTCAACTGGTAGAAGAAGGCAAGATAGGAAATGTCATCAATGTACAAATACGTTTTGCACAGCCTCCACGCGACTTGGATTATAACAGCACCAACCTGCCATGGCGTGTACAGCCCGACATTGCCGGAGGAGGTTATTTCTATGATCTGGCTCCCCACCAGCTGGATTTACTGCAGGAAATGTTCGGATGCATCCTGGAAGCAGAAGGATATAAGAGCAACCGTGGCGGACTATACCAGGCAGAAGACACCATCAGTGCTTGCTTTAAGTTCGAATCCGGATTGCCTGGTTCCGGCTCGTGGTGTTTTGTTGCCCACGAATCGGCAAAAGAAGACCGCATTGAAATTATTGGTGACAAAGGAATGATTTGCTTCTCTGTCTTTACCTACGAGCCTATCGGCTTACATACGGAACATGGACGTGAGGAAATCCTTCCACAAAATCCGTCCTATGTGCAGCTTCCGCTAATCAAAGCCGTAGTGGAGCATCTGCAAGGAAAAGCCATCTGTACATGCGACGGCATAAGCGCCACTCCCACCAACTGGGTAATGGACCGCATCCTGAACAAACTGTAAGAAAACGAATAATTGAAAAGCTCTGAAAAAAACACAGAAACACAAAGACACGAAAACAATCTGATAGATTAAACTCCGTGTCTTAGGGTTTCTGTGTTCAAAGGAAAATCAAATATACTTTTTATTTAATCATATCGAATCCGCAATACGGAACCAATGCTTTCGGAATACGGATACCTTCCGGCGTCTGGTTGTTTTCGAGCAGGGCTGCCACAATACGCGGCAAGGCAAGTGCCGAACCATTCAGCGTGTGACAAAGCTCTGTCTTCTTATTGGCAGTACGATAACGGCACTTCAAACGGTTTGCCTGATACGTATCAAAATTGGATACCGAGCTTACTTCCAGCCAACGTTTCTGAGCTTCCGAATAAACTTCGAAATCGTAACAGATAGCAGCAGTAAAGCTGATGTCACCTCCGCACAAACGCAGAATACGATAAGGTAATTCCAGTTTCTTCAGCAAACCTTCTACGTGATCGAGCATCTCCTGATGCGACTGGCGGGAATGTTCGGGGGTATCAATGCGCACCAGTTCTACTTTTGAAAACTCGTGCAAACGGTTTAGGCCACGCACATCTTTGCCATATGAACCTGCTTCACGACGGAAACATTCGGTATAAGCACAATTCTTGATGGGTAACTGCTTTTCATCAAGTATCACGTCGCGGTAAATGTTTGTGACGGGAACTTCTGCTGTCGGAATCAGGTACAAATCATCCAAGTTGCAATGATACATCTGCCCTTCTTTATCAGGCAACTGTCCCGTTCCGTAACCCGAAGCAGCATTTACCACCGTAGGAGGCATTATTTCTTCATAACCAGCGGCACGAGCTTCATCGAGAAAGAAATTGATGAGCGCACGTTGTAAGCGTGCCCCCTGTCCCCGATAGACCGGGAAGCCGGCTCCTGTTATCTTCACACCCAAATCAAAATCAATCAGGTTGTATTTTTTTGCCAACTCCCAATGAGGCAGTGCGTCTTTCGGAAGTTCGGTTTCCATGCCTCCCATTTTCACTACCAGATTATCTTCGGCACCAGCACCTTCGGGCACTTCCTCGTAAGGCACATTTGGAATGGTATACAGCAAATTCTGCATGTCTTCAGCAGCCTGATCCATTTCTGCCTGCAAAGCCTTGCTTGTTTCCTTGATTTCTGACACACGTGCCTTGGCTGTTTCGGCTTCTTCTTTCTTCCCTTCTTTCATCAACTGTCCGATGGTTTTCGATGTAGCATTTACTTCTGCCAGATTCTTATCCAATTGAGCTTGTGCATTACGACGCTTGCTGTTCAGTTCGAGCACTTGGGCAATGGTTTCTTTTGCATTTGCGAAATGCTTTTTCTCCAATCCACGGATTACCTTGTCGGTATCCTCTGTAATTTGTTTAATTGTAAGCATATCTTTAGTCTTTTAATAATCTTAGATCTTGTTTTCGTGATGCAAAGATATTCTTTTATTGAAACATAAACAATGATTCTTACAAGATACTTTGACGGATGCGCACCAGTTTTTCGAGTAAACCCTCCAGCAAATCGAGCTTCAGCATGTTTGCCCCATCACTTTTAGCCACCGAAGGGTCTTCGTGCGTCTCCATAAACAAACCATCCACACCTACCGCCACTCCGGCTTTGGCTATGGTTTCTATCAGCTGGGGCATACCTCCCGTCACGCCCGAAGCCTGATTGGGCTGCTGGAGCGAATGGGTCACATCCAGTATGACCGGATGCCCGAAAGCCTGCATTTCGGGAATCCCCCGATAATCGACAATCAAGTCGTGATAACCAAATGTGACTCCCCTTTCAGTCAGCATCACTTGCGGATTTCCAGCTTCCACTACCTTATCGGCTGCAAAACGCATCGCAGCGGGAGAAAGGAACTGTCCTTTTTTAATATTAACTATCTTGCCCGTCCGGGCAGCCGCTACCAGCAAATCGGTCTGACGACACAAAAACGCAGGTATTTGCAATATATCCACGTATTCGGCAGCCATGCCGGCTTCTTCAGCCGCATGAATATCGGTCACTACCGGCACACCAAAGGTACTTCTTACTTTTTCCAAGACCTTTAATGCTTTTTCATCGCCGATGCCAGTAAACGAATCCAGACGCGAACGGTTCGCCTTACGATAAGAACCCTTGAACACATAAGGTATATGCAAACGGTCGGTTATTTTTACCACACGCTCAGCTATGCGCAACGCCATATCCTCGCCTTCAATTACACACGGTCCCGCCAACAGAAAAAAATTATCCGAACGGACCAGGTCATCTATTGTCTGTATCATTGTATATTATCTATTGTTAAATATGTGTGCAAAATTAAGTTCTTTTCAATATACACCAACTATTATGTACAGCCACTTATTCCGGAATTATCAGTGTCAATGCTTCGGGAGCAATGGTTATTTCGATAGGGAAATGACGGTCGAACCAAACACGCCCGTCCAGACTGATTTCGGCATTTTGCGCCCGAAGGATTTTCACCTGTCGTGTACGGTAAGGCTTCACAGTCTTGTGATTCAAAAGCCTTCCCTGCTGCAACATCCACAAGCCCGACACCAACTGACGCAATTCCGGGCGATATATCAGTGATACGTCCAGCCATCCATTATAAGGCACAGCACTAGGTGTCAATCCATATCCCCGTGCACTTCCTATCGCCACAGCCATCAGACGTCCACGAATATGTTCATCGTTTACTTTCAGATGCATCCGGTACAGCTTACGCTCAAATGCCACCAAAAACAATGAAGAGAGATACGAGAACAAAGGAATCCCCCAGAACCGGCGTGTCTCATTGGTGATGATAACGATACGCGCCCCCAACCCGATATATACTGCATTCAGGAAATAACGCTTCACATGCGTCTGCCCGTCGTAATAACCAAACACACCTACATCTACCTTCCGCAACCGACGGTTGATAAGTACATCAACCGCCCCCCGATAATCATCCGAATCCAATCCCCAATACTTGGCAAAGTCATTCCCTATGCCATTGGGAATAATGCCCAAGGCAATGTCATGTCTGTCCTCGGCATCAGACAGCATAATGCCATTTACCGCATCATTCAATGCTCCGTCGCCACCTACCACAACAATGGTGCGATAACCGTTATTAGCCAAGGTGCGCGCCAAACGCTCCACCGACCCAAATCCCTCCGACTGCACATAGTCGAATTGTACGTTCCGGCTCTCCATGTAATCGCGAATTGCTTTCCACCGCTTCTGTGCTTTCCGGCTTCCGGCTTTCGGATTGTATATTACGCCCCAGCGGGTAGGTTCTACTGCCATAATCCTTTATTTATTGATTTGTATAAATGTCCACAATTTGCCAAATTTTCTACCTTACAGGTATCTCACGGATATTCGGTTTGATTCGTATCAAGCAATCTCATTATTTCCTCCACTTTCTCTTCCAGCGGACGCGTAGCATCTATCCAATGAATGGTAAACCCGCGCCGCTCCATCCCCCGGAACCACGTCATCTGCCGTTTAGCAAACTGATGGATAGCTATCTCCAACTGACGGAACATCTCATCGTAAGTCAAGGCTCCCGTTACATACAGGGTAAGGTATTTGTACTCCAGTCCATAATAGAGCAGGTCTTCCGGAGCAATGCCTTCTTCCAGCAACCGCCGTACTTCGTCCACCATTCCTTCGTCCAAACGCTGTCGCAACCGGTATGTAATCTTTTTACGACGCAAATCACGGTCGATATCCACCCCGATAATCAGGCTATGGATTTCCGGAAAATCCCGGGCATCGACAGGTTGCGTGCGGTAATACTCTTCTATTTCGATGGCACGAATGGCACGTTTCACCGTATCTACATCGGTAGAATTATGCAAAGTCTTATACGTCGAAAGGAGAACCGTCAACTCTTCCAATGATTTACCGGCAAGTCTTTCACGCAATGCCGGATTTTCAGGTACAGGAAGCAACTTGTATCCTTTTAATACAGACTCCAGATACATGCCTGTTCCACCGCACAAGACGGGAAGCTTTCCCCGCGAACGGATATCCTCGTATGCCTGCAGGAAATCGTGCTGAAACTCGAAAACGTTATATTTCGTTCCAGGTTCTGCAATATCTATCAAGTGATAAGGTATCCGGTGTCCGTCTACGACATAGTCAGCAAGGTCTTTTCCGGTCCCCAAATCCATCCTGCGATACACCTGACGGCTGTCACCGCTGATGATTTCCGTATGAAGACGATGGGCCAAAGCCGCTGCAAGCGGTGTTTTTCCCGATGCGGTAGGACCTAATATGGTAATCAAGTCATATGTCATAAATATCCAGTTCTTTACAGACCCATAAATCACTTATCACGCACATCTCAACTGTTCAGGCTTGCCGAACGTACACGGCTCAAGGTTTCCGGAGTCATCTGGAGCAGCGAAGCGATGTAGACCAATGGTGCCCGCTTCAGGATTTCCGGATGCAGCTGGAACAGTTTGTTATAACGTTCATGAGCAGACTCGAAACGCAACGTGTCGGCCTTCACCTGCGATTCTATCAACGAATTCTCTAAAATCTTCCGATACAGCACCCCGATATCCGCATATTCTATTGATAAACGGTCGATGCCTGCCTTGTCTATCTCCCACAGCACCGTCGGTTCCAAAGCTTCTATCATCAGACGGGTAGGCTCCTGACGGAAATAGCTTTCCAGACAAACCACCTCCCCTTTCTCGTATGCAATATGTTCGGTCATATCCTTCCCATACTTGAAATAGAACTGGCGCAGCATACCTTTCTCGATGTAACGCACACAAGTACATACTTCGCCTTCATTCAGCACCATTTCACCTTTCTTGTATTTCCTGCCGACCAAAATATCAGCCAATGCGTGAACACTTTCCTTAGCAAGCGCCACATTGTGATCGCCCGCCATCTGCCGCGCTATTTCAATACTCGTTGTCGTCATAGATATTTCGATTAAAAAAGTTTTTCATTTTACTTTGATCCGGTCGAATCCTTCTCCAAAGACACCAATCACCGCACTCTGCGAAACGAATGCATGAGGGTCAATATCCTTTATCAGGCGGAAAATGGTATTCGACTCCCGTTTTTTTGCCAAGACAAACATCAGTTTTACACCATTGTTCGTATAGCAGCCTACACCATCGATAAATGTCACCCCCCGATGCAGGTCTTTATTGATGCGGTGTCCGATTTCTTCGTATTTATTGGATATGATGAAAAACTGGACCGACTGGCGTGCACTGTTCACCACCTGGTCAATGACAAAACTGGTGATAAACAAGACTACGTAACCATAAACCACCCGCTCCCAATCATGCAACACCAGATAACTGGAAGAAATGATAATGACATCACACATCAGAATCACCCTCCCCAGCGAGATGTCGCGATATTTGTTCACAATGGCCGCAATGATGTCTGTGCCGCCTGTACTTCCGTTTGCAGAAAATGCCAGACCGATTCCACCGCCACAAAACGAAGCTCCCAGCACGCAAGCCATAAACGGCTCATCATGTATCAGTCCTCCCTGAACCAGCTTCTGGATAACAGCCAGAAAGACCGTAAGTACAATTACCGCCCAAATGGTCTTTATGCAAAACTTCAACCCGAGAATCTTCAATGCCAGCAACAGCAAAAATCCGTTGATAGCCAAATACGTATATTGTACGGGGAAACCTGTTGCCCAGTAAATAATAGAAGCAATACCCGGCACAGCTCCCGAAGGCAAGTTGTTGGGCAATAAAAACACCGTCCACCCTATCCCGTACATCATCATGCCCAAGGCTATCAGCAAATAATCTTTCGCCTCCCGCCATACGGGATTGGCTTTCAAAGTTCCAATCAAATTCATGTCCGTTTCTAATTAGCTTTTATTTTCGGAATACAAAAGTATAAAAAACTCCGGAATAATCGTACAAAACCCACAGAATAAGTAAAGAAAACCCAAGAAAGCCTGCCAGTGCCGCCATGCCTGTACAAAACTATATGCGGTATAGATTTATGCATTTTCTCACCACAGAGGCACAGAGGCACACAGAATCTCTTAATTTTTCATAAATTCTGCATCTTGCCAATTAACTTGTAGGGGCAGGGGTTGCCTGCCCGAATACACAATTCCATACCACGCAAAATATAAGAAGCTGTTTTGAATTTCTCCAAAAAGTTTTTCTTGGCTTGATGTATCCGTTTTCGTGTGTGCTTTGGGCGATTTTTTGGTCCTTTTCGCTCCTGTTCTTCGTCAGATAACCCGTATCTTCCTCATCACAGAAGCGAAAATGCCTCAAAAACTCATCCCAAATCATCGCACGATAAATTCCAAACAGCTTCTAAATTCGCATTTTCTCCCCCAAACATTTGCTTTCGCATTTGGATTGTATTATCTTTACAGACGTTTCAGTTCTATATTCCATGGGCTGGAACGTATATTCCACGCCTTGGAATGTATATTCCAGCCCATGGAATGTACGTTCCGCGCCGTGGAACATAAAATATATATTACCGGAAACAGATTATAAACCTTAATATATCATAATATCATGGATGCTCTTTATGATTTCTTGCCTGTGCCTTCTGCCAATGTGGAAGACACCACACCACGCCTTTACCCTAAAATCGTGTCGAGAGGGACGGTTACGTTCGAGAAGCTGACCGAACAAATCGCCAACCATTCGGGACTGACCAAGGGGACCATCCTTGCCGTGATGGACGAAATAGAATACTGGACCGCACAATACTTGTCGGACGGATACCGGGTGCAGATAGGGAACATCGGCACGGCTTCGGTCTCGCTCAAAGCCAATACGGAGGTGTACGACCCCTCGGACGTGCATGCCCAGTCTATCCGGTTCGCCAAAGTAAGGCTCACGGCTTCGAAGAAATTCACCAAGCAATGCCAGGGAAACGTGCTCCGCGCGCCTTCCGGAAAGAAAATCTTACGGAATCCCAAGGTGCATTCGGAAGAAGAAAGGCTGCAGCTCCTCCAGTCGTATCTGGAAAGCCACGCCTATATCACCCTGAAAGCATACGGCGAACTGGCAGGACTGCCCAAGACCACCGCCTGGCGCGACCTGAACAAGTGGACGGAAGCACACCTTATCGGCATCGAAGGACGCGCGCCGCACCGGGTGTATGTGAAGCTTCCGTAAGACCTGCGCTGCCCCTACCGTCCCGTGCACCATAGAAGCATCACGCATTTTATTCTTTACATTTTTCTATTTAGAAAAAGAATCACTATTTTTGCAACCGATAAGTGTAAAAACAAGAAAGCGTTATGACTGAAATGAATGCAACGGAAAGTTCAGAAAAGAAAAGCCTGAACTTCATCGAACAAATTGTGGAGAAAGACTTGAAAGAAGGCAAGAACGGGGGAAGAGTACAGACCCGTTTCCCGCCCGAACCGAACGGATACTTACACATCGGACATGCCAAAGCCATCTGCATGGACTTCGGCATCGCCAAGAAATACGGAGGCGTGTGCAACCTGCGCTTCGACGACACCAACCCCACGAAGGAAGACGTGGAATACGTAGAGTCTATCAAGGAAGACATCCAATGGCTGGGCTTCCAGTGGGGCAATGAATATTATGCTTCCGATTACTTCCAGCAATTGTGGGACTTCGCCATCCGCCTCATCAAGGAAGGAAAGGCGTATGTGGACGAACAGACCTCGGAAGAGATAGCGGCTCAAAAAGGTACGCCGACCCAGCCGGGAACGGAAAGCCCGTACCGCAACCGCCCCGTGGAAGAAAGCCTCGACCTGTTCCAGAAGATGAACGCCGGCGAGATAGAGGAAGGCAAGATGGTGCTCCGTGCCAAGATTGACATGGCAAGCCCGAACATGCACTTCCGCGACCCGATTATCTACCGTGTAGTGAAGACCCCGCACCACCGCACAGGTGATACATGGAAGGCATACCCGATGTATGACTTCGCCCACGGGCAAAGCGATTATTTCGAAGGGGTGACCCACTCGCTCTGCACGCTGGAGTTTGTGCCCCACCGCCCCTTGTACGACTTGTTTGTAGACTGGGTGAAAGAAGGCAAGGACCTGGACGACAACCGCCCGCGCCAGTACGAGTTCAACAAGCTGAACCTGAGTTACATCCTGCTGAGCAAGCGCAACCTCTTGATTCTGGTGAAAGAAGGGCTGGTAAACGGATGGGACGACCCCCGTATGCCGACCCTGTGCGGATTCCGCCGGAGAGGATATTCGCCCGAATCCATCCATAAGTTTGTGGACAAAATCGGATATACCACCTACGACGCGCTGAACGATTTCGCCCTGCTGGAAAGCGCGGTACGCGAAGACCTCAACGCCCGTGCCACCCGTGTGTCGGCGGTGCTGAATCCGGTGAAGCTCATCCTGACCAACTATCCCGAAGGACAGGTGGAGGAAATGGAAGCCATCAACAATCCCGAAGACCCGAACTCGCCTACCCATACCATCGAGTTCAGCCGCGAACTCTGGATAGAGCGCGAAGACTTTATGGAGAACGCGCCGAAGAAATACTTCCGCATGACGCCGGGACAGGAAGTGCGCCTGAAGAACGCGTACATCGTGAAATGTACCGGATGCAAGAAAGACGAGAACGGAAATGTCACCGAAGTATATGCCGAATACGACCCGCATACCAAGAGCGGCATGCCCGAAGCCAACCGCAAGGTGAAAGGCACCCTGCACTGGGTGAGCTGCAACCATTGCCTGAAGGCGGAAGTGCGCCTGTACGACCGCTTATGGAAGGTGGAGAACCCACGCGATGCTATGGCGGCTATCCGCGAAGAAAAGAACTGCTCGGCACTGGAAGCCATGAAAGAGATGATCAATCCCGACTCGCTGAATATACTGCAAGAATGCTACGTAGAGAAATTCCTCGCCGACAGCAAGCCGCTCGATTACCTCCAGTTCCAGCGTATCGGCTATTTCACACCCGACAAAGATTCAACTCCAGACCATCTGGTGTTCAACCGCACTGTATCGCTCAAGGATACCTGGAGCAAAATCAGCCGGAAATGACCAATATATAAGTGCTCTTTATCCACAAATGCCATAAAAAGACAAGTATCTTGCATCCCCGATGCACTTGTCGGGCATTTGTGTACCAAGAGCACTTGTTTACCCTGCTAATTCATAAACAAAAGACTAATCCATGAAAGAAGATCCATCCTCTATTTTTAACCAACCGGACTTCAAGGAAACCCTTGCCAAATACGAAAACATGGTACGCGAAGGCACACGCACCTATTTCGATGCCGATGACTTGACACTCATTGCCGAATATTATGCCAGCAAAGGAAATCCATATGCCTCGGACAAAGCCATCGACTATGCCTTGTCCCTCTATCCCGAAAATCAGGACGTGCTTGTCTTCAAATGCCACTCCCTGCTTAGCGGCCGGAATACAGACGAAGCGGATCTGCTGATTCATAACCTCCCCTATCAAAACGATTACGATACCCAGCTGCTCTATGCCGAACTATACCTGCAAAAAAACGACATGAGCCAGACACAGGCAACACTGAACAAACTCTATGAAGATTATCCGCACATCGACACTATACTCGATATCGCACAGCTGTACACCGATTATCAGCAAAAAAAATATGCTTACCCATGGATACAAAAAGCCTTGAATGAAAATCCGGATAATCTGGAAGCCCTGGAACTTATGGGACTGTACCAGTTTGAAATCCAACACTACGACCAGGCCCTCCAATGCTTCAACGCCATTCTGGACGAAGAACCCTATGACGTGAACAGCTGGCAAAACCTTGCCCGCTGCTATGCCCAGACCAAGGAATATGACAAGATGTTCGAAGCCATTGATTTTGCCATGGTAGCAGACGAGACAAACCTTACCACCTGGAAACTGAAAGTCGATTGCCATTTGATGCTGGAACAACTGCACGAAGCAATTCCCTGCCTTGAATACATCGAAAAGCACGTCCGGGAAAAAGAACCGATATGGTACATACTGGCATCCATTTATTTCGACTTGCTGGACTATGACAAGATGAAACAATATACCCAACTTATTCTTGACCACCGCATTACAGCAAGCGAAATTGTAGACATGGCAGAAATCTGCTACAAACACGCGTTAGCATGCTTGCGCACCAAAGAAATAACAGCATGTTACGAAACCATTGAATTGGGATTGCAATACAACGACAAATACCATCAGTTCTACCTGCTGAAAGGAGAATTATCCCTACTCTACAACGACACAAGCTCTGCCAAGAAATCTTTTAAAAAAGCCGAAGCCTACAGCTACAACATCCAGGATACATGGTTTGATATCGGTGTTATCTACTTTCAGGCATTTCACTTTAAAGAAGCCCTGGAAGCATTCAAAAAGATAGAAAAACACGATTATCAGGACTCGTTTAAAATAAGCTATCTTATCTCATATTGCTATTACCGTCTTGGAAAAATAGAAAAAGCACTCCACTATATGATACGGGGAGCTGTCTTTACCTCCAAACAACAGCTCACAGAGAGGCTCAAGACCATGCAAGAGCTGGACACTAATTTTTCTGAAATGGCATGGCACATTTACGAACTGATTCAAAACAAGGAATTAGATCCTTCTCCTTACTTGGGCGAATTATAAGAAGCTGTTTTGAATTTCTCCAAAAAGTTTTTCTTGGCTTGATGTATCCGTTTTCGTGTGTGCTTTGGGCGATTTTTTGGTCTTTTTCGCTCCTGTTCTTCGTCAGATAGCCCGCT
>NZ_NFKD01000022.1:0-59015 GCF_002160215.1 Bacteroides sp. An19
ATAACCAAGATCAGGAAGAAAATTAATGCCAGACCGAGAGAAAAACTCAATTTCTTGACTCCGGCTGAGGTCTTTTTCAAAAATATTTCGTAATGTTGCACTCGCTGGTTGACTCTGCCGGCAATATATTTGTACTTTTTTTGAAGAATCCTTTGCAGATTCGGAAAAAAGTTATACCTTTGCACACGCAATCAGGAATGATGGCAAACAGGTTTGATTCGCTAGCTCAGCAGGTAGAGCACAACACTTTTAATGTTGGGGTCTTGGGTTCGAGCCCCAAGCGGATCACCAAAGAGAGGTCTTCAGAGGTGAAGACCTTTTCTTTTTAATTCGTATAATACTGCTGGCGTTCAATTAGTTACATCTTCTTTTGAGGCAGCATAAAAGGTGGTGACACCATCAAAAAAAACGAGAAAAAGCGACACACTTGGACGTAAAAAGCCCCTTTTGGACGGGTTTTGTGTTACCATAGCTGTGTTACCAATCTCACAAATGTGTTACCATTATGAGTAAGTACGTAAGATTGTTCTTCAACCGGAAGAAGAAAGCCACGGCAACAGTGGCGGGAGCTATCGAAATTGTGGTCTGTCTCCAGCGTGAACGCTGTTATTTCCATTCAGGGCATAGCGTTACCCTTGACCAATGGGAGAATGGGGTGGTGGTGAATCATCCGCGTGCCGTTGTCATCAACGAGGAAATCCAGAAAAAAGTAACCGAATTCGAGCATATCCTTATCGCCATGCAGGTGAACAAGGACGATATGACTATCGCTCAATTCAAGACCTACTTGAGTGCGGACGGCGGCAACCGCCGTAACTTTATGGCGTGGCTTAGGGAGCGTATTAATAATCGTCCGCTCCGTGAAGGTACTCGAAAGGGACATCTGACCACCTACAAAGCACTTGAACGTTTCGGCAAGTTCAAGACTTTTGATGATGTAACCCTGCAACATATCTATCAGTTTGATCTTTTCATCAGGGAAGAACAGACCTATACCACCAAAGGCAAACCAATCGTCAGAAGTCAGGCAGCCATCCACAACTACCACAAGCGGTTCAAGTCGTATGTGTCCGAAGCTTTCCGCCTTGGGCTCATCAAAGAGAACCCATACGAGCGGTTCCAAGACAAGCGTGGGGAGAAAAGTGACCGTCCTCACCTTACCGAAGCTCAACTGAAAAAGCTAATCCGTATGCGAGAGGAGAGCACGGATGCAGTAATGAACAAGTATCTTGATTTCTTCCTCTTCCAGACTTTTACAGGCATGGCATACAGCGATGCCAAATCATTTGACTACGAGCAGCACGTTGTTTCCATTGACGGTAAGGACTACATTGACGGTCACCGCATAAAGACAGGAAATGAGTTTGTCACACCTATCCTGCCCATCACACGGAAAATCTTGGAGCGTAACAACTTCAATATGGAGATAACCTCCAATCAGAAGTACAATCAATTCCTTAAAGGCATAGGCTTGGCTCTCGGCTGTCCTTTTCCTTTAACCACACATATTGCCCGCCATACATTCGCCTGTACGGTGGCTCTTGGGCAAGGAATATCCAAAGAGGTGCTGCAAATTATGATGGGGCATACCTCTATAAGGACAACCGAAATCTATGCGAAACTGCCCATGCAATATGTGTCGCAGAACATTGGAGATAGGATGTTCAGGGTTTGGAAATAAAAAATTACCGCAAGTAAGAGCTAAGGTGCTTATATCGAGAGGGGGTCGTTAAAATGACGACCCCCTCTATACACTCTAAATGTTATATGGATAGTGGGCCAAAAATGGTACAAATAAACTATAAATCAAGTATATCATCAGTTCTTTGTGAGAACTTTGCTATACTCCCCGGCATTTCGCGAATGTCTGCTTGCCTTGACATTCAAAGTAGAGTCTTGATTGGCAAAAGTCAATCACTTTATGCAAGCAAGGAAACATCTCGCCCCGATATGGAAGTCTGTGGTGTTGTTCAAGTCTTAAATACCGCAATTATAAGTAATAGCAGACAAAGGTAGTATGGCTGATGAATTGAATTTGTTAATGTTTGAGTTAGCCAGCCAAACACGAAGAAGAATTATTATTGAAAGAAACGCCTGACCATGGCTATATAGCCGTACGGTCAAGCGTTACTGAAAAAAGATTTTGTTTATAGGGTTCCGGCATTTTCCCGATATTCTTTCGGGGCGCATCCGGCTGTACTCTTGAACAGCCTGGTCAGGTGCTGGGGATATTTGAAGCCGGTTTCGTAGGCTATCTCGCTGATTGTCTTGTCTGTTTCAAGAAGAAGGTCTTTTACTTTGTCAATGACTGCTTGATGGATGCATTCAATGGCGGATTTCCCAGTCTGCATCTTTACCATGTCTCCGAAATAGTTGGCGGAGAAATGTAGCTGGTCGGCACACCATGCCACCGAAGGCAATCCCTGCTCCTCAGGTCTGTCGGAATTGAAATAATCGTTCAGCAGCGTACGGAAGCGGGTCAGCACATCACTGTTAATGACGGAACGGGTGGCGAACTGGCGGTCGTAGAAACGGAGGCAGTTGTTGAGCAGCACCTCAATATTGGAAACGATGATACTCCTGCTGTGCTTGTCAATGTCGTGCCTGAGTTCCTCTTCTATCTCACCGAAACAGTTGAATACGGTCTGCCGTTCGCGTTCTGACATGTGCAGAGCCTCATTCACTTCGTATGAGAAGAATGTATAGTCCTTCATCTTGTGGGCGAGCGATGTGCCACGTGTCAGATCAGGATGGAAAAACAAACCATAGCCCTGCGGGTGCGGCGTATATCCGCCGTCATCAATTCCTATCACCTGACCGGGTGCAATAAAGACCAGCGTGCCTGCCTCATAGTCATACTTGTTGCGTCCGTAAGTCAGCGGTCCGTATATTTCGTCTTTCAGCAGAATGGCATAAAAGCCTAAACGCATTCGGCGGTGGGGGCACTTCTCCATTTTTGAGAAATCGGCTAAACTTACCAGCGAATGCTGCGTTTCAAGTCCATGAAACTGGTTGTAATCGTCTATTGTTCTCAAGTCTAAAATGTCACTCATGATTCTTTCCTTTCAAGGAACGCAAAGATACTGAAAATATTGATTATTACTGCCGAATAATTGATTATTATGCGGTAAAAGAAGCATTTCTGTAAAACATCTATTCCTTTCTGTAATCCGTATAAGGATGAATTTCTGTGTTTGGCGTACCTTTGCACCAGCAATAGAATAAAGAAATTATATTTTAAATAAACGCAGATAAAATGGAAGAAAAAGTAATTGACATCAGAATTCCCGATAAGGAACGTGATGACGACGGTCAGCGCACCGCCCGCCTGGTATTCAAACTGAACCATACGATGCCCGGCACCGACGAGTACAATGCCGTGCTTCACGAACTGTTTCAGGACAACATTGGCGAAGGCAGCATGGTGACGGCACCGCTCACACTCGTGCTTGCGTGCCCCGTGAAGATAGGCAAAGGCGTAATGGTAATGAGCAACTGCCTGATGATGTCCGCCGGAGGCATCACTATCGACGATGACGCCATGATAGCCGCCAACGCACAGCTCATCACCAACAATCACGACCCTTACGACCGTCCACTGTTGCTCTGCAAGCCCATTCATATCTGCCGCGGCGCATGGATTGGGGCAGGCAGTACCATTTTGCCGGGCATTACGGTGGGCGAATATGCCATAGTAGGTGCAGCCAGCGTCGTAACAAAGGACGTGCCGCCTTACGCCGTTGTGGTAGGAAACCCGGCCAAAGTGGTCAAGTATTTGGACAAGGAAAAGTTTGAGAAATAAAACAGTAATAAATCGTTGGCGTGATTATTTGTGCCCGTTGCGGCAGACACTTCCGGTTTGTTACATTAAGACGGCTTATACTTACGGTTTTCACTTGCTTCCGGCAGGCTTGCAAGAGACGACCTTTTAAACTGCAAAAGACCGTCTATTAAAAGGTAAAAGACCATGTCTCGAAGACAGAAAGACCACCTTTTGAAACCGTAACCGTCGGCGTGCAGCTGACAATAATATCGCCAACTGATGAAGTAATATTAAAATAAAGAAAGGATCTTGTATGAGTTTTAAGGTTTTTATGCCCACCTTGTGGTACTTCGGACAAGGGGCATTGAATGAATTGGGCAAACAGCAGCTGCCCGGAAAGAAAGCACTGCTGGTCATATCAAACGGAAAGTCAATGCGTGCCAACGGTTATCTGGAGCGCACGGAAAACCAACTGAAATCGGCAGGTGCTGATTATGTGGTGTTCGACAAAATCGGCGCCAACCCGCTGAAGCCCGTAATCATGGAGGGTGCAGCAACGGCGCGTGAGGCACAGTGTGATTTCGTGGTAGCGTTGGGCGGAGGCAGCGTGATGGATGCGTCAAAGGCCATAGCCTTGATGGCAACCAACGACGGAGACCTGTGGGACTATGTGCAAGGCGGTACGGGTAAAGGGAAACCTATTGAAAACCATCCTCTGCCCATCGTTGCCATTACCACGACAGCCGGTACGGGTTCGGAAGTGGATTGCGGCGGTGTGGTCAACAATCCCGACACCAACGAGAAAATGGGCATTGTGTACCCTGTTCTCTTCCCGACATTGTCCATCGTCGACCCGGAACTGATGGCAACTGTTCCGCCGACATTCACGGCTTACCAGGGCTTTGACACATTGCTGCAAGCCACTGAATGCTACATTAGCCGCGCGTCCAACCTGATGTGCGACATGGTGGCCCGTGCAACCATTGAAAACGTAGGCAAATACCTCGCCCGTGCCGTAAAAGACGGGCACGACATGGAAGCCCGTGAACACGTGGCTTTTGCCAACACCATGTCAGGGTATGCCATGATGACTGGCTCATGCACCAGCGAGCATGCCATGGAACATGCGATGAGCGCCTATCATCCGGCTCTGCCGCATGGCGCCGGACTGATTATGATTTCGCGCGAATATTATACCTATTTCATCAACCACAACGTCCGTGGCGAACGGTTCATTGACATGGCGAAGATGCTTGGTAAAGAGGACGCCGGAGAACCTATGGACTTCGTGAAGGCACTCGTCGATTTGCAACGTGCCTGCGATGTGGACGGACTGAAGATGTCAGACTATGGCATACGTCCAGATGAATTTGAACAGTTTGCCAAGAACGCCCGTGAAACTACCGCCGGACTCTTCATGGCAGACCCAGTGGAAATGTCGCACGAGGACTGTGTGGAAATATACCGTAAGTCTTATAGATAAACCGTCTTCAGACAGAAATCAAAAGCATTATCCATCGTAATGCTTACGCTGTGGCACATACTTTCTTTTCCCACAGCTAAGGCGCAAAATAACAGTTTGGGTAAAATGGGAAAGGATTGCCATTTCCATTTTGCCCTATTTCTTTAAGCGACAAGACACAGCCTCCGCAAAGTAACCACATAATAAGACTGTTGTACTTCACAGTCTTAATTGTTTTCGTTCTATTTTCCAATCATACTTCCCCTTCGCCACATCGCCAACCTCTTTGAGTGTATGGCGATGTTTAATTTCGTCAAAAGGCTGTCGGCTCTCCGCATAACCACAAAGCCATGCTCCGACCGCATTTTGCTGTTCGGTTGTTTCTCCGTACTCCTGCATCACGCTTTTGATGTCGGCTGCTTCGGACGGGGCAAAGAAAGACTTGTGGCACTCCGTGCCGAAATGGATAATCGCATCAATGGCTTGCTTAAAGACTTCGCTTGCCTTGTAGAGAATGCCGGCAAGCAAATTAAGAATATCCCGACTCGCTTTCAGCGCATCCTGTAACAGGCGGATTGTCTTGTCTTTCTCCGCCGTGGCACGGCTTACGGTAAAGTCAATGCGCTGCCGCTCGCCGTCCTTTTGCTCCTGAAGCTGCCGTACCGCCTTGTCCCTTTCAATGGCAAGTGAACGGCTCTGCATCAAAGCCCTGTCCCGTTCGGTTTCTGCATTCTGTTTCTCCGTTGCAAGTACTTTTGTCCTCTTCTCAACTTCCTTGTTGACGGCATCGGGAAAGGCTTTTCTGATGCGCTCGTTCTCGGCTTTCAGCTTGGCGTTTTCCTTTTCGATTGCTGCGAATTTGCCCACCCCGACAAGGCTACTTACACTGTCCAATATGCTGTCCATTTTCGCCTTGCGCTCGTCTTTTAACTGACGTTCCTTTTCGGCAATGTCTTTGTCAAGGGATTGGCGGTATTTCTCTTTCGCCTTGTTCTCACCCTCAATGAACTGCCGTTCCGGATAACTTCGTCTGGTGTAAGATTAATAATCTTCCGCTTGTAAGATTAATAATCTTGCAGCCTGAAGATTATTAATCTTACAGCGGATGGACCTAGTTAACCTCTCTCATAATCTACGAAACTGTATGCGTAGGCATGTTTTTCGTCAACGGAATGCGTTTCCCGGTTCACCACTTTCCAGTGGGTCGTGTCGATTTCCGGAAAGAATACGTCCGCTTCTTTCTTGTCATCTTCTATTTCGGTTAGGCAAAGCCGGTCGGCGATGACCAAGGCTTCGGCATACAAGCCGGCTCCACCTATAATATATATGTCTTCTTCTTTGCAGCAATGCATCAGGGCTTCTTCCAGCGAGTGAAAGCATTCGGCACCCGGAAAGTTGTGGTCACCTTTGCTTAGTACGATGTTTCTCCGGTTGGGCAATGCCCCTTTCGGAAACGATTCGAAAGTCTTTCGTCCCATAATGATGGTGTGTCCCGTGGTCAATGCCTTGAAGCGTTTCAGGTCATTGGGCAACCAATAAAGCAATTTGTTCTCGAAACCGAGTCCCCGGTTTTTGTTGATAGCTGCGATGATGGTAATCATGGTGAGTTCTATTATACAGATACTTTTCCTGCGATATGTGGCCACGGATTGTAATCGGTCAGTTCGAAGTCTTCATATTTGAAGCCGAAGATGTCCTTTACGTCCGGGTTCAATCTCATTTTCGGGAGCGGGCGAGGCTCACGGGTCAGTTGCAGGTCTACTTGTTCCAAGTGGTTCAGGTAGATGTGCGCGTCGCCTAACGTATGGATGAACTCACCGGCTTCCAGCCCTGTCACTTGCGCCATCATTTGGAGCAGGAGGGCATACGAGGCGATGTTGAACGGTACGCCCAGGAAACAATCGGCACTGCGCTGGTACATTTGCAGGCTCAGCTTTCCGTCCGCCACGTAAAATTGGAAGAACATGTGGCAAGGCGGCAGGTTCATGTTTTTCAGGTCCGCCACGTTCCATGCGTTGACGATAATCCTCCGCGAGTCGGGATTGTGTCTGATGGTCTCTACGGCTTCCGCTATCTGGTCGATAACCCCTCCTTCGTAATCGGGCCATGAGCGCCATTGGTATCCGTAGATGTGTCCTAAGTTTCCGTCCGCGTCCGCCCATTCGTTCCAGATGCGCACGCCGTTTTCTTGCAGGTAATGCACGTTGGTGTCTCCGCTCAACATCCAAAGCAGTTCGTGGATGATGGACTTGAGATGCAGTTTCTTGGTAGTCACCAGCGGGAATCCGTCCGCAAGGTTGAAGCGCATTTGGTGTCCGAATATGCTGATGGTGCCCGTTCCCGTACGGTCATGCTTTTGCACGCCTTCGGTGCGGATGCGTCTGAGTAGGTCTAAGTATTGTTTCATTCTTGTCGTGTTTGCTTGAAATTTGGGCAAAGGTAATCAGATTCGGCCGAATGCGCAAACATTCTTTTTCAAAGATTGCCCAAAAGCTCTCGCAAACGAACATAAGTGAGAGGGCTGACTCACTTAGGTGAAATGCGCGAGTTACTTATGTGAAACGGCCGACTCACTTATGTTCGTCAAAACGCATGCTTGAATCCTCTCCGGTATTGAGGATAATCTCGCGATTTTTATTTAAATTTGCCGTTCATTATTATAATAGATGCTTATGAATCTTCCTGTCGATTTTATAACCCGGACGGGCGGCTTGCTGGGTGAAGGGCAGTTTGCCGCTTTTCGTGAAACGCTTGCCAAGGAACCTCCGGTCAGTATTCGTATGAACCGTTTGAAGACGGATGCCGTGCCTGCCGGCGGGCGTCAGGTGCCGTGGTGCGGGTCGGGTTATTACCTGGCTTCCCGTCCTACATTCACGTTCGACCCTTTGTTTCATGCCGGATGCTATTACGTGCAAGAAGCTTCCTCGATGTTTCTCGAGCAGGTCTTGACGCAATATGTACACGAGCCGGTGGTGATGCTCGACCTTTGCGCCGCTCCGGGAGGAAAGTCTACGCTGGCACGTTCGGTCTTGCCCGAAGGAAGCCTGCTGGTGGCGAATGAAGTGATGCGCAACCGGGTGCAGGTGCTGGCGGAAAATGTGACGAAGTGGGGGCATCCCGGTACGGTGGTCTTGAATAATGATCCGGCGGATTTTGTGCCGTTGGGCGAGTTGTTCGACGTTATCCTGACCGATGTGCCCTGTTCGGGCGAAGGCATGTTCCGGAAAGACCCCGTGGCGGTAGAAGAGTGGAGTGTGGAGAATGTGACGCTATGTTGGCAACGCCAGCGCCGCATTGTGCGTGATATCTGGCATTGCCTGAAGCCTGGTGGGTTGTTGGTGTACAGCACGTGTACGTACAATCGGGAGGAAAACGAGGACAATGTGGCATGGATCGCCGAGGAACTGGGGGCGGAAGTTCTTCCGGTAGAAGTGCAGCCCGGATGGAACATTTCCGGCAATTTGGTTGGAAAAGATTTCCCTGTCTATCGTTTCCTGCCTCACCGCACCGAAGGCGAGGGATTGTTTATGGCGGTCTTGCGCAAGTCGGGAGAAACGGATGCAGCCCCATGCGGCAAGCTTTATAGAGAAAGACGGGGCAAGGGAGGTAAAAGTAAGCCGTCGGTTGTACCTAAAGAGGCCAAGGCATGGGTGAAACAGGCGGATGACTATTCGTTTGTGGCCGGTCAAAACAAAATAACAGCTTTCCCGGTGGCTTATCAGGAAATATATGAACGGCTTCGTGATACAATGCATGTGGTTTATGGAGGTATTCAGGTAGCAGAAGTCAAGGGAAAAGATTTGATACCGTCTCATTCTTTGGCAATGTCTGTTTGTCATGAAGACGTATTTTCTTCTGTAGAAGTAAACTATGAACAGGCAATCGCTTATTTGCGGAAAGAATCGGTAGTTTTGCCTTCGGATATGCCTAAGGGCTATATATTAATAAGGTATAAAGGAATGGTTTTGGGATTAGTCAAGAATATAGGCAATCGGGCAAATAACCTTTATCCGCAGGAGTGGCGTATACGGAGCGGCTATTTGCCTGAACAGGTTGTCTGTGTTTTGTGATTGTTTTTTTACCACAGATTATATATTGTGATACTGATTTATTTGCCAAATATTTTTACAATAGTCCGTTAAAAAATCAACATATCGGCGATGATGTTTTTAGCTGATATGTCAAGGTCGGTAGGGAAATAAATCTTGTGCCCTCTTGATTCAGGATAATGAACACGACTCTGATGTTGTGTTTCATCGCAGAGGACTTCCGAATAATGACTCAGATGAGTGAAATTTATCTTTTGGGGTAGTGCCATATACATTTATTTCGCAGCGCTTCGTTTTGGTATGAAAGTTATGAAATCAATCCCAAGAAGAAAGTGCGTGTCTACATGGATAGGAACAATCCTTCAGACTACTATGTGGACGTGGACAGTGTTGTAGGATAAAAAGCAGGATAAAGAACAGTAACTTGGCAAAAGTTTGCATAACTGGGAAACTCTTGTTATCTTTGAATTTGAAATGATTCTAAATAACGGAAGAGATGAACGAACAGGTGTTGCATAAACTGAAGGTGCTTGCCGAGTCGGCTAAGTATGACGTGTCGTGCGCGTCGAGCGGGACGGTGCGCCGCAATACGAAGGGCGGTGTGGGCAATACCGTGGGCGGTGTGGGTATCTGCCATAGCTTTGCCGAGGACGGGAGGTGCATCTCCCTGCTGAAGATTATGCTGACCAACTATTGCATCTACGATTGTGCCTATTGCATCAACCGGGTGAGCAACGACATCCCGCGTGCCACGCTCTCGGTGACGGAACTGGTGGAATTGACCATGGAGTTTTACCGTCGCAATTATATCGAGGGGTTGTTTCTTAGCTCAGGCGTGGTGCGCAATCCCGATTATACGATGGAGCGGCTGGTGCGGGTGGCGAAAGACCTGCGGGTGAAGCACCGTTTCAACGGCTATATCCACTTGAAGAGTATTCCCTGTGCCAGTCAGGAACTGGTGCACGAGGCGGGGCTGTATGCCGACCGTATGAGCGTGAACCTGGAAATCCCTACCGAGCGGAATCTGAAGCTGCTGGCTCCGGAGAAAGACCATCGTAGCGTGTACTTGCCGATGAAGTACATTCAGCAGGGCGTGCTGGAAAGTGCGGAAGAGCGCAAGCTGCACCGCCATGCCCCGCGTTTCGTGCCGGCAGGGCAGAGCACGCAGATGATTGTGGGTGCCACCGACGAGACCGACAAGGACATCCTCAGCGTATCGTCGGCGCTCTACCGCCAGCCTACGATGAAGCGGGTTTACTATTCGGGTTATGTGGCGGTGAACACGTACGACAAACGCCTGCCCTTGCTGAAACAGCCTCCGCTGGTGCGCGAGAACCGCTTGTATCAGGCAGACTGGCTCTTGCGGTATTACCAGTTCAGGGTAGACGAACTGGTGGACGACGCTTCGCCCCACCTGGATATGGAGATTGACCCCAAGCTGGCGTGGGCGTTGAAGCATCCCGAACTGTTTCCGGTCGATATCCAGAGTGCCGACTACGAGATGTTGCTCCGCGTGCCGGGCATCGGGGTGAAGTCGGCAAAGATGATTGTGATGTCGCGCCGTTTTTCGCGCATCGGCTTCTACGAGTTGAAACAGATGGGGGCGGTGATGAAGAAAGCGCGTTTTTTCATTACGTGCCGTGAGCTTCCTGACAAGACCATCCACGAGTTGGGACCGGCGGGCGTGCGCAGGCTCTTGCTTCCCAAGCCGAAGCGGAAAGAGGACGAGAGGCAATTGACGCTGGATTTCAGGGATTAGGTGACTAGGTACCAGTTGACTAGGTACTAGGTTCTGAATAGTCTTGTTGACGCAAGCAAAACTATCTATAACCTAGTCGCCTGGTACCTAGTCAACTAGTCAACTTATAAATGCTTTTTTATTATGCTGAAAAAACTACTGAATGAACTGAAACGAAAAGACCACCAGCGCTATTTGGGCGGGTTGGATTTCTTCAAGTATATCGGTCCCGGACTGCTGGTGACCGTAGGATTTATCGATCCGGGAAACTGGGCTTCGAACTTTGCCGCGGGTTCTGATTTCGGATATACCCTGTTGTGGGTGGTTACCCTGTCTACGGTGATGCTGATAGTGTTGCAGCACAACGTGGCACACCTCGGCATCGTGACCGGCTTGTGCTTGAGCGAGGCGGCACACCGTTATGCGCCCCGCTGGATTGCCCGCCCCATATTGGGCAGTGCGGTGCTTGCCTCTATCTCTACCTCGCTTGCCGAGATATTGGGCGGAGCGATAGCCCTGCAGATGCTGGTGGGGATGCCCATTGTATGGGGCGCGTTGCTCACTACGGTGCTGGTGGTGGTGTTGCTTTTCACCAACTCATACCGGCGCATCGAGCGTGGCATCATCGGTTTTGTGTCGGTCATCGGGCTTTCTTTCCTCTACGAGTTGTTTCTGGTGGACATCGACTGGCCTCTTGCCGCCCGTTCGTGGGTGGTGCCCAGCATCCCTCAGGGCAGCCTGCTTATCATCATGAGCGTGCTGGGTGCGGTGGTGATGCCCCATAACCTCTTCCTCCACTCGGAGGTGGTGCAGAGCCGTGAGTATAATAAAGGAGACGACCGCTCCATCCGGCGGTTGCTGAAGTACGAGTTCTACGACACGCTCTTCTCGATGGGCGTGGGCTGGGCTATCAACAGTGCGATGATTCTGCTGGCGGCATCCACCTTTTTTGCCCAGGGCGTGCAGGTGGAAGAGTTGCAGCAGGCAAAATCGTTGCTCGACCCTTTGCTGGGCAATCAGGCGGGTACGATTTTCGCTTTGGCATTGCTGATGGCGGGGCTTTCATCAACGGTAACAAGCGGGATGGCGGCAGGCTCTATCTTTGCCGGGATGTTCGGCGAGCCGTATCACATTAAGGATATCCATTCGCGCTTGGGTGTGCTCCTCTCATTAGGTGTGGCGTTGCTGGTCATCTTTTTCATCAATGACCCGTTTCAGGGACTGATTATTTCGCAGATGGTGCTGAGCGTGCAGCTTCCGTTCACCGTCTTCCTGCAGGTGGGGCTTACCTCATCGCGGCGTGTGATGGGCGAGTACGCCAATTCGCGCTGGAGCACCTTCGTGCTCTACACCATCGCCGCGGTGGTTTCGGTGCTTAATCTGATGTTGTTGTTCAGTTGACAGGCGGATTTCACCACAGTGTTTTTTGAAACGCAGATTATTTTAATTTACGATTTGACAATTTACTATCTACTATTTGAGCATTAAATCGTACCTCGTAAATCGAAAAATAGTAAATCAAAATAAGAAGCTGTTTTGAATTTCTCCAAAAAGTTTTTCTTGGCTTGATGTATCCGTTTTCGTGTGTGCTTTGGGCGATTTTTTGGTCCTTTCCGCTCCTGTTCTTCGTCAGATAGCCCGCTATCTTCCTCATCACAGAAGCAAAAATGCCTCAAAAACTCATCCCAAATCATCGCACGATAAATTCAAAACAGCTTCTAATCCGCGTTAATCTGCGTTTCCCAAAATCGTTGGGAGCACTTCGGATGCCTCGGTTCAGTTGCCTACGCTCATTTTCGTGCGGTAATGGTGTCCGAGCATCAGTACTGCCACGATGAAGGCAAGAAAGTCGGACACGGGCATGCTGAGCCATACGCCGTCCAATCCGTAGGCAAGAGGCAGCAGGGCAAGTCCCGGAAGAAGGAACAGCAGCTGGCGCGAGAGGGAGAGGAAGATGGAGATTTTGGCTTTCCCGATAGACTGGAAGAACTGGGTGATGACAATCTGCGCACCCACCACGGCAAAGGCGGCTACTCCGAAGCGTACCGCTACGGTGGCTTGGCGGGTCAGCTCGTCATTGGTGGTGAACATTCCTACGAACACACGCGGAAACAGTTCGCCGATGGCAAAGCCGCAGGTGGTGATGATAACGGCGGCGGTCATTCCCAGCCTTAGTGTCTGCCGCACGCGCTGGTAATGTCCTGCCCCGTAATTGTATCCGGTGATGGGCTGCATCCCCATCGTGATACCCATTACAATCATCACAAAGAGCATCTGGATGCGGTTCAGGATGCCGAATGCGCCGATGGAGAGGTCGCCTCCGTATTTCAGCAGGCTGCTGTTGATGAAGATGGTGATGCAGCAGGCGCACACGTTCATTACGAAGGGCGACATGCCGATGCTGAACACGTTGAGGATGATTTTCTTCTTCAGCCGCAGGCGCCGTTTCTGGAACCGGATGTAGCTGGACCGGCTGCAGAAGTGGTGAAGCACCCATATCATGCCGACGAACTGCGAGAGGATGGTCGCCAGTGCGGCACCCCGCATCCCCCATTCGAGCCAGAAGATGAAGAGCGGCGCGAAGACGACGTTACACCCTACGGTGAGCATCGACGAGAGCATCGCTTTCCGCGGATAGCCCGTGGCGCGCATGATGTTGTTCAGTCCGATCATCACGTACGATACGGGCGTGCCTATCAGGATGACTTGCATAAACTGGCGTGCGTAGCCGATGGTGGCTTCGGTGGCACCGAAGAAGTATAGGATGGGGTCGAGGAAGATGAGCGAGATGCTTCCGAACACGACGGCATTGACCACGCACAGGATGGTGACATTGCCCAGGATGTCTTCGGCTCCCTGCACGTCTTTTTGCCCCAGACGGATGGATGAGAGCGTGGCGCCTCCCACGCCTACCAGTGTGCTGAAGGCTATCAGCAGGTTCATCAGCGGAAAGTTGATGGCAAGGGCGGTGATGGCAAGGGCACCCACGCCGTGGCCGATGAAAATACTGTCGATGATGTTGTACAATGAGGTCAGTGTCATGCCGATGATGGCGGGGATGGAGTATTGCCACAGCAGTTTCCCTATAGGTGCTTCTCCCAGCACGTGCGGATTGTTTGCGTTCATTTTGTGTATTCTTTCGTTAAAATTGCGGTGCAAAGTTAGGAAGATGGACGAATATTTCGGAAATTTGTGCTGTTAAATCAAACTAAATGTAAAACTGGATATGGATAAAACCAAATGTATAGCCGCTCTTTTCGATTTCGACGGGGTGGTGATGGACACCGAGCCGCAATATACCGTCTTCTGGGATGCGGTGGGGAAGAAGTATCATCCGGAGTACGAGGCTTTCGGCAAGATAATCAAGGGGCAGACCTTGAGCCAGATTTTCAGCCGTTATTTTGCCGGGATGGAGAAAGAGCAGGCGGAAATTACGGAGGATTTGAACCGCTATGAGGCAGAGATGAAGTATGAATACGTGCCGGGAGTGACCGGTTTCATGCGTGAGCTGCGTGAGCAGGGAGTGAAGACGGCGATTGTGACCAGCTCGAACGGACAGAAGATGCGGAGCGTGTATGCCGTGCATCCGGAACTGAAGGAACTGGTCGGGCGAATCCTGACGGCGGAGATGTTCACCCGCTCGAAACCAGCCCCCGACTGCTTCCTGCTGGGGGCGCAGGTGCTGGGGACGGTACCGGAGAACTGTGTGGTGTTCGAAGACTCGTTTCATGGGCTGGAAGCGGGAAATGCCGCCGGAATGGCGGTGGTAGGGCTGAGCACGACGAATCCCGCCGAGGCAATCCGTGATAAATGCCGGGTGGTTATCCCCGATTTCACCTCGTTCAGCTACGAAAAGATGAAAAGCTTGCTTAACTCGTTGAAATGATTTACTTTTGCCCGGATTTTTGTATTATCGAACGCAGAGACGCAAGGACGCAGAGGAATATGTCAGAGAAGGCAAAATGCCAATCTCTGTGCACTTTGCTCTCTCAAAAATAAAAACTTTGCGCTTTTGCGCCTCTGCGTTCCATCCTGTTTTTCACGAACCGATTTTGTTATTATAGAAAGGAGAAAGATTATGGCTGGATATTTAGTCAGTGACACTCGGAAGGTGACCACCCACCGCTTGATGGAAATGAAAGAAAGAGGTGAGAAAATTTCAATGCTGACTTCGTACGACTATACCACGGCACGCATCGTGGACGAAGCCGGGGTGGATGCGATATTGGTTGGCGACTCGGCATCGAACGTAATGGCAGGCAATGTGACGACGTTGCCCATTACGGTCGACCAGATGATTTACCATGCCCGTTCGGTCGTCCGGGGCGTGAAGCGTGCGCTGGTGGTGGTGGATATGCCGTTCGGTTCGTATCAGGCAGACCCGTTCGACGGGGTGCGCAACGCCATGCGGATGATGAAGGAGACGGGTGCCGATGCGCTGAAGCTGGAAGGCGGAGAAGAAGTGATAGAGGCTATCCGCAAGATAATCGGGGCGGGTGTCCCGGTGATGGGTCATCTGGGCCTGATGCCGCAATCCATCAACAAGTATGGTACGTATGGTGTGCGTGCCAAGGGCGATGCCGAAGCCGATAAGCTGTTGCGCGACGCGAAATTGTTGGAAGAAGCCGGCTGCTTCGGGCTGGTATTGGAAAAGATTCCGGCTGCATTGGCACAGCAGGTGACCGAATCCTTGCATATCCCCGTCATCGGCATAGGTGCCGGAGGAGCTACAGACGGTCAGGTGCTGGTGGTGGCTGATATGTTGGGCATGACCAAAGGCTTCAGCCCGAAGTTCCTGCGCCGGTATGCCGACCTGAATGCGGTGATGACCGATGCCATCGGACAATATGTGACGGATGTGAAGTCGGGCGGTTTCCCGAACGAGTCGGAACAATATTAAACAATGGACAATTGACAATTGCCCTGCGGCGATGTGAAAGAATTGTCAATTGTCATTTGTCAATTATAATAAAGGTATATGCTGTGGAATAAAAACTTTACTTTGCTTGCAGCGGCAAATGTGTTTTTTCATGCCGCCGTGTACATGCAGTTTCCTGTCCTGCACCGGTGGATGACGGATGTCTGGGGATATACAGGAGTGGAAGCGGCGTGCATGGCGGTAGTGTTCGGCTTGTCCCTGTTCATTCCGGGAGTGTTCAACAGTTATCTGGTCGATACATTCAGCCGGAAACAGGTATGCATACGGAGCATGATTGTGTTAGGTCTGGCGACGCTGGCTTATCCGTGGACCTCGGCAACATGGCAGATTGTCGCTTTGCGCGTCTTGCAGGGGAGTGCGTTCGGAATCGCTTTGATGGCTACCGGAAGCACATTGGCGATAGATGTGGCTCCCAGCCATCAGCGGGACGGAGCGAACCGGGCTTTTACATGGTCGGGCATCGCGGGCATGTTGGCGGGTGTTGTGATTGGCTTGGCGGGGATGCAGCATGTGGCTTTCACGCAGCTGGTAAGTGCTTCGGCGTGCTTGCTGGCGGTGGCTATGGTGCTAATCGGGTATGTGAAAATCAGTTTCCGCGCCCCTTTGGATTTGCCCCTGTGCTCGTCCGACCGTTTCTTGCTTTTCCGTGCGGTCCCTCCGGGCATCAATATGATGGCGGTTCCGTTGGTGATAGGCATGCTTTTTGTTTCGGTTTCCGATTTTTCCTTTTATCTTTGCACAGGGCTTGGCTTCCTGCTCTATCTGTTGGTGAGGGAGAGCGTAAGGCGGCAGGTCGACGGGCGGATTCAAGTCGGGGCGGGGCAATTGCTGATGATTGCCGGACTGATGGCATTGCATCATCCTGAGGGCGTTTACCCCCTCTATATAGGCGGATGCCTGATAGGCTTAGGCACGGGATTTTCCATCGGCCAGTTCCTCCAGATGATGATTTTGCTCCCCTTGCATTGCGAGCGCGGGACGGGTTATCACACATACCGCTTGTCGTGGGAATTGGCGTGGGCGTGCGGCATCTTCTTGGGCGTGTATCTGCAAAGCCAGGGCAAAGGCTTGTTTGGGGCGGAAATACTGATAGCCGTGGCAGGGCTTTTGCTGTATCAGGCATTCACGTACCGTTATTTCAAGAGACATTATCAGAAACATTAAAACTATAAAGAATATGGCAGACGATAAAAAAATTATCTTTTCGATGGTCGGAGTGAGCAAGTCATTCCAGAACAACAAACAGGTATTGAAAGACATCTACCTATCCTTTTTCTATGGAGCGAAAATCGGCATCATCGGTTTGAACGGAGCCGGTAAGTCTACGTTGCTGAAGATTATCGCCGGACTGGACAAGAATTATCAGGGCGAAGTGGTGTTCTCGCCGGGCTACTCGGTAGGCTATCTGGCGCAGGAACCTTATTTGGACGATACGAAAACGGTGAAGGAAGTCGTGATGGAAGGCGTGCAGGCAACCGTAGACGCGCTTGCCGAATACGAGGAAATCAACCAGAAGTTCGGCTTGCCCGAGTATTACGAGGACCCCGAGAAAATGGATGCCCTCTTTGCCCGTCAGGCGGAACTGCAGGACATCATCGACTCTACCGACGCGTGGAACCTCGACTCCAAGCTGGAGCGCGCGATGGACGCCTTGCGCTGCCCGCCCGAAGACCAGCCGGTGAAGAACCTTTCGGGAGGCGAACGCCGCCGGGTGGCGCTGTGCCGCCTGCTGCTCCAGAAGCCCGACATCCTCTTGCTGGACGAACCTACCAACCACCTGGATGCCGAAAGCATCGACTGGCTGGAACAACACCTCCAGCAATACGAAGGAACGGTGATTGCCGTGACGCACGACCGCTATTTCCTCGACCACGTGGCAGGCTGGATTCTGGAGCTGGACCGTGGCGAAGGTATCCCCTGGAAAGGAAACTATTCCAGCTGGCTGGAGCAGAAGACCAAGCGCATGGAGATGGAAGAGAAAGTGGCAAGCAAGCGCCGCAAGACCCTGGAACGCGAGTTGGAATGGGTGCGCATGGCGCCCAAGGCACGTCAGGCGAAAGGCAAGGCACGTCTCAACTCGTACGACAAGTTATTGAACGAAGACGTGAAGGAGAAAGAAGAAAAGCTCGAAATCTTCATCCCGAACGGTCCCCGTCTGGGAAATAAGGTAATCGAGGCGAAACACGTGGCAAAAGCTTACGGCGACAAGCTGCTCTTCGACGACCTCAACTTCATGCTTCCCCCCAACGGCATTGTGGGCGTCATCGGTCCCAACGGTGCCGGAAAAACCACCCTGTTCCGCCTGATTATGGGCATTGAGAAGCCCGACAAAGGCGACTTCGAAGTGGGCGAAACCGTAAAGGTTGCCTACGTGGACCAGCAGCACAAAGACATCGACCCGAACAAGACCGTATACCAGGTTATCAGCGGAGGCAACGACTTGCTCCGCATGGGCAACCGCGACGTGAACGCCCGTGCCTACCTGAGCCGGTTCAATTTCTCGGGTGCCGACCAGGAAAAGCTCTGCGGCATGCTTTCGGGAGGCGAGCGCAACCGCCTGCACCTCGCCATGGCGCTGAAGGAAGAAGGCAACGTATTGCTCCTGGACGAGCCTACCAACGACATCGACGTCAACACCCTGCGTGCGCTGGAAGAAGGTTTGGAAGACTTTGCCGGATGTGCCGTAGTAATCAGCCACGACCGCTGGTTCCTCGACCGTATCTGCACCCACATTCTGGCGTTTGAAGGAAACAGCGAGGTGTTCTTCTTCGAAGGCTCGTACACCGAATACGAGGAAAACAAGATGAAGCGCATGGGCAATGTAGAGCCGAAGCGCGTGCGTTACCGGAAACTGATGGAAGACTGATTTAAATGAAGAATGAAGAATTAAGAATGAAGAAACAGCATTCTTCATTCAAAAAAGATTCTTCATTTCTCATTCTTAATAATGAATATCCGCATTTTACCTAATTGACTGTAGGGGCGTATCGCATACGCCCTGAAGGCATCCGCGTGGATAAGTGGACGCATTCGGGCGTATGCGATACGCCCCTACATGGGATGTTTGCGGATATTCAAATTCTTAATTCTTCATTTAATAAGATGTTGACTATATACCTCGCCCGCCACGGGCAGACAGAAGAAAACCTGAGCCGGATATTCCAAGGGCATTTGCCCGGACACCTCACCGAAGAAGGGAAGCGGCAGGCCATAGCCTTGGGAAAGGCCTTGGAAAACATTCCGTTGGATGCCATTGTCAGCAGCGACCTGCAACGGGTGGCAGATACGGTACGCCTTGCGGTAGGCAGCCGGGATTTGCCCTGGGAAAAGAATGCCCTGTTCCGCGAAGTGGACTGGGGGAGCTGGACGGGGATGTCGATAAACAGTGTCGACCGTTCCTGTTTCCCGAAAGACGCCGAAACCCCCGCCATGCTTTACGCACGCGCAGGCAAGTGCATCGACTATCTGAAGCAGCATTGCGAGGGCAAGTCGGTGCTGGTGGTTGCCCACGGGCAGATAAACCGGAACATCATTGCGCAGGCTCGGGGGATTCCCCTCGGCCGCCTGAAGGAAATACCGCTGATGAAGAACGGGACAACAATTCAATTAATAATTAACAATTAATAATTAATTGAATATCCGCATTTCACTCAATTGACTGTAGGGGCGTATCGCATACGCCCGAATGCGTCCACTTATCCACGCGGATGCCTTCAGGGCGTATGCGATACGCCCCTACATGGGATGTTTGCGGATATTCATATTGTTAATTATTAATTATGTACCAGCGTGCCGATATTTTCACCGGCAACGACCTTCTTCAGGTTGCCCACGGTATCCATGTCGAAGACGATGATGGGCAGGTTGTTTTCCTTGCACATGCAGGTGGCGGTGAGGTCCATCACCTTCAGCCCGCGTGCCAGCACTTCGTCGTACGTGATATCGTCAAACTTCTTGGCGGTCGGGTCTTTTTCGGGGTCGGCGGTATAGATGCCGTCTACGCGCGTGCCTTTCAGCATCACGTCGGCTTCTATTTCGATGCCTCTCAGCGATGAACCCGTGTCGGTGGTAAAGAACGGGTTTCCCGTGCCGGCGGACATGATGGCCACTTCACCGTTCTCCATGGCTTCGATGGCTTTCCATTTGGTGTAAAACTCGCCTATCGGCTCCATGCGGATAGCCGTCAGCACCCGTGCCTTCACCCCGTTTGCCGTCAATGCCGAGCTTAGCCCCAAGCTGTTGATTACCGTGGCGAGCATCCCCATCTGGTCGCCTTTCACGCGGTCGAATCCCTTTCCGGCACCGCTCAGCCCGCGGAAAATGTTCCCTCCGCCGATAACGATGCCTATCTGCACGCCCATGTCGTGTATTTCCTTAATCTGCAAGGCATATTCTCCCAGGCGTTTCTCGTCTATGCCGTATTTCTTTTCTCCCATCAGGCTTTCGCCGCTTAACTTTAACAAGATACGTTTAAATTTTGCCATATTCAGAATCTTTTTTGTTTGCAGGCAAAGGTAACAAGAATTTACGGGAATACACAAAAAACGTCGCGGCATTTTCAGCATGCGGCGACGTCAGAAAGAGAGAGAGAATCTGTTTGTTTATGTCTAGTTAGTCTTTGTTGATGCTTTTGATGACTTCCGAAGCTATTTTGGAGGAACTTTTACGGCTGGCTTTGCTGAGTTTGGCTCCCTTTTCCAAATTCATGCATGTGAAATAGTTGTTCCCTTTGGTCACTTCATGCTGATTGCGGTCGTAAAGTGAATAACTTACAAAGTGGAACAGGGTGCGCAGGGGGGTGTCTTGCCATTTCAAGTAATGTTTATTAAGGAAAAGCACATAGTCGGCATCCGCTTCGTTAAGTATTTTGCTGAATTCTTCTTTGTTTACATTACTTAAGTCAGCATAGGTGTCTTCATTTTCTCCGTTGACTTTAACTTCGGTCACAAGAGTATTCACATCAGGAAGATTTTCTGATGAGACGAACGTATATTTTTTGTCTTTGTTTGCCTGAATGATGTTATTGGTAATAATACGGTTGTAAGTGTCACCGATGCTGTCTTGAGGAATGCCGGTTTCTTCTGTTATCATAGGAGCTGGAAAATAGTTAGAACCCACATTGTCTAGTCCAACTACCAGTACTTTTACTTGCATGTCTTTGGTCTTGTTTTCTTTGTTGCTGTCTTCTGCATTTGCAGTTGTAATGAAAGTCATGGCAGCCAAGCCTAAAATGATGTTTTTAATCAGAGTTGTTTTCATTTCTTTCTTCCTTTTTTATTTGACATTGCAAAAATAGGGTGGTCGTGTTACATCCTTGTTTCTACATTGTGATAATCTTGTTAAATGCTTTACTTGTAGCGCTGCTTTGCGGTGTCTTGCTTAGAAGAAACTGTTTTGAATTTTATCGTAGGCTGATTGGGGATAAGTTTTAAATACGTCCTTATGATATAAAATACGACCCTCCTGCAGATGTTTTCGTGCAGAAGGGTCGCTTTACTTGTTGTCGTGTATTTGTCCGTTATTCTACGGCTGGCATGTCTAATCCACTGTTGTAATCGGTTTCTCTTGACGGAAGAACCCATTTCCAGAATGAAGAGTTGGGGTCTGCTCCATAAGTACCGGCGATAGATGCATGGAAATTACCTCCTTCGGTAATGCCTTTGCGCTCAACGGGGCGTCCCCAACGCTTGCAGTCGAACCAGCTGTGACCTTCCCCCCAAAGTTCGAGACGGCGGTACAGGATGATTTCGTTCCACAAATCTTCTCCTGTTTTCGTGCAGGTATATTCAGGGTCACGGCCACTGGTTTGATTCAATTCAATCAAATCGTTTTGTGCACTTGTAATATCCCCTGTCTGATAGGCAGCTTCTGCCTCAATCAACAACATTTCAGAAGAACGGATAAATGGAATGCATCCAATACCCGGCATACCAAGTGCGGCAAATTTCAAAGCACCGTATGGTTCAATGGTTTGTGCCGGAGTGTAAGTGCAAACACTGGCTGCATAGTTATTCGCTTTTTCTGCAGCAGCCACTCCTGCTTCCGTTTCTACATTGAAACTGCCATAAGTCGTTTCTATGACATCTTCTACTTTTTGCCCTTCCGACAGGAAAGTGCCTGAATGCAAGAACAATCCTTTACGTATATCCGAATCAGGAATGGCATCAATCAACTCACGGCTTGCCGCAATATTATAGCCAACTGATGCATAATATCCATTGTATGCCATTGTTGTTTGGAAACTCCAATAGTATAATGTCTCGGCTGCATCGTTGTAAGAACCCCAAATCCATTCGGACGTCGGATTGCAGAAGCCGGTTCGGTAATCGGCATTCGACATTAATGCATAACCATTCCGGGCCAATTGGGCCATTTCACTTGCCTTGCTATAATCCTCCCGATTCAGGGCAGCACGAGCGTATACGCCATAAGCCACATTCAGATTCGGAAAACATACGGCACTGCTGCTGTATACAGTGCTACGGTCTAAACCGGATGCCTGAAACAGTGAGATGGCTTCGTCAAGATCCTTGTAAATCTGTTCATAGGTCTGAGCTAAGGTAGACAACGGCATGTCACCTGTAGATTCATCCAAACGTAAAACTATACCGTCTGTAGCACCGTTGTTGCTATTCGCCCAACTGTTGCAATAGAACTGTACTACTTGTGAAAAGGCAAATGCGCGGAATGTCAATGCTGAAGCTTTCAGAAACTGAAGCTCTGCCTCATCTCCTTCGGCGATATCTACATTGGCAAGAATCGTATTAGCGTTTCCTACTATGGTATAGTAATAATACCAAGGGTACGAATCATAAATGGATGTATTGCTGTCATTCATCGTTCCATTCATCATCGGAGCCCATCCCGGAGCAAATACAGGGAAATAGAAATCCTCACCCATATATTCGGCGTACATCATCATGATGGTACCTTCGCCATTAAAACCCTGGCCATAATATGCATGCTGCATGGTCATCAGTTTGCAGATACCGTTGATGGCTTGCTTCATATTGTCTGCATTACCGTTCACTTCCCCAGCAGAAGCTGAACCAGTAGGCACCGTGTCCAGCCAGCTGTCACTACAGGAGCTGAACGCCAAGGCAGCACCCAGCAATCCCATTGTCATGTATTTTGTGATAGAATGTCTCATATATTTATATGCTCTATTAATTTATGTATTGATTTAGAATTTCAAGTTTACGCCTAAAGTATAAACGCGGGCAGTGACGAATGTGTTGTCCATCGTACCGTTGAAACTGTACTGCGGGTTCATACCTTTCAGCGAGGTAATGGTAAATGCGTTTTCAATACTACCATATACGCTTATACCGCCAAGTCCGAGTTTGGTTACCCATCTCTTAGGCAAATTATAGTTCAAGTTGATATTCTTCAAGATGAAATAAGAAGAATTTTGCAGCCAACGGTCACATGAACCTTGCGAATAAGCATCTTGTGATGACAAGTCAAAACGGGGAATTCCGTTCGGATCTACACGATTGGGCGAATCCTCTGTCATTCCAGCAGGTACACTCTGCCAGGCATTCAACACATCTGTATGCAGTGCATTCGGACTGGCTACGCTCGAACTCATCAAAGAAGCATAGGTGGTATCGTATGTCTTTCCACCCAATGAGTAAGTCCCTAAGATAGAAAGAGTTAAATCCTTATAACTTACCGAAGTCGAGATGCTTCCATAAACAGTAGGCAATGCAGTGCCGCTCCAGTCCTTTCTAGCATACGTGGTGTTATACGTATAGTCTGTACCGTTGATATTCACATGATAACCAGCTGCTTTTGCCGATTCAACTTTTGTCGGGTCAATTTCATAAAGAGCACGACCGTTCATCTGGTCTACACCGGCATACTGGTACATATAGAACTCGTAAATACTATGTCCTTCCGAGAACATCTGTACACCGTTTAGGATATCTTCTCCGTCAGGCAATTCGATAATCTCGTTTTTCAGCCATGTCAGGTTCATGCCGATATTCCAGTTCCAGTCTTTGGTACGGATAACATCCACATCAGTAGCGATTTCGATACCTCTATTAGATACAGAACCGATGTTTTTTGCCATACTTGACATAGCTGTTGCGTCAGCACTACCGATTCCCCACAAGTCTGTAGCACCAGCCGACAACGGATTATACACATTGAACAGCAGGTCGCGCGAACGTTTATCGAAATAATCGAATGAAATGTTCCACCGGTCGAACAGGCGTGCTTCTACAGCGATGTCAAACGAAGTGGTAGTTTCCCATTTCAAGTCCTCGTTCATCAGCTGGTTCTTATAATAAGCACCCAATCCGGCATTGGTGTCCGAATTATACAAAGCCATGTAGGCATAATAATCCACGCCGGCATCATTACCTACTTCGCCGTACGAAGCGCGCAATTTCAAATCATCTACCCAAGTCACATCTTCCATGAACTTTTCTTTCGAAATCATCCAGCTTCCGCCAACTGACCAGAAGTTACCCCAACGATGGTCTGGATGGAAGCGGGAAGAGCCGTCCCGACGGAAAGAAGCATCGAAATAATACTTGTCATCGTAGTTGTAACGGGCACGCGCCAGATAACTTTCCGTGTTATACTCAATCGTAGAACCCTCGCTATAAGTAGTTTCTGAGAAGTTTGACAACTCAGTGTTGTCACCTGTCATTTTCATATTAGCCTTTGCCGTATAATCTAATGACTCATAATAACTGCGCGCTTCATGAGCCAACAGCACATCTACCGTATGCTTGTTGAAGTGGTGAGCCCAAAATAATTCTTGTGAAAGCGTGTAATCTTTCACACGTTGATAATATTGGGTCAGACGGCCATTGTTGCCTGCACCGTCACCACAGACAGGGTTATTGTAATTTTTCTGTTTCATATTCGAATTGAACAGATTTCCCTTTGCCGTAAACTGGAAATCATTCAAGAACGAAATCGTGGCATAAATCTGTCCTTGCATCGTGTTGGTGTACATACGGTTGATGTCGTTTTCCAATTCATATACTACATGGCGGTTTGACAGATATTGTTGCCCTAGGTTGTAGGTAGGATTTCCATTCTCGTCCATCACCACATTGCCTTCTGCATCATGTGCATAATACGGATAAACCGGAGCCATCATACGTGCGGAATAGAATGGGTTGATATAATAGGTGCCATTGGCTTCATTGGCATAATTGCCTTCCGAAGAACTTGCTGATAAATTAATACCGCTCTTAAACCATTTGTTCGGAGTAAAGTTGGCTTTCAAGCGACCGGAGAAACGTTCAAAATCAGAACTGATAACATATCCTTTTTCGTTCAAATAAGAACCAGATGCAAACAAATCATATTTTTCACCCGCAGCTGCACCGCTCAAATTATATTCTTGGCGGTAGCCTGTACGCTCCAAAGCATCATTCCAATCCAAGTCATTATATCCTGGCAAAACATTTCCTAAGAACTTTCCATCTTCTGTGAAAAGTTCAGTGTTTCCCTTATCGAAAATATTCGATTTGATAACATTGCTCATCAAAGTCTGGTTAACGGCTGCGGCGGCTGAAGCAGCATCCATACCTTCGTCTATCATATAATAGCGTTGGTATCCTTTCCACATTGTTTCCATCCAGTCGTTGATGCCCAGACGGTCGTATTCGGGAATACCACGGGTATACATACCTTGGCGTATATCCAGATTCAGGCTCGGTTTGCTTCCTTTTCCATTACGTGTCGTAATCAAAATAACACCATTAGCGGCTTTATTACCATAAAGAGCAGCCGAAGAAGCATCCTTCAAGACAGACATTGATTCAATATCATTGGTATTGATTTCGTTCAGGCTGCCTTCATAGGGTACACCATCTACTACAATCAAGGGTTCGTTTGTTCCATTAATAGAACCAAAACCGCGGATACGGATGCTATTACTACCATTACCCGGTTCACCGTATGTACTGTTTACCTGCACACCGGTAGTAGTACCTTCCAATGCGCTGGTCACATTTGTTACCGGTCGTTTTTCAATCTGACCTGCACTTACAGATGATACCGCACCCGTAATGGAGGCACGTTTCTGGGTACCGTAAGCAACGACAACAACTTCATCCAATACCTCTTCATCCGACTTCAGCACTACTTTTATAACAGGCTGAATCTTAACCTCTTGCGTCTGCAAGCCGATGAAAGAAACTACCAAAGTTCCCGCCGAACTGATTGAAATTTATAAGTAGTTGATTATTATTAATTTACGGAAGATGGCCTATCGGCTTTGTTTGGACTCAATCGGCCTATAAAGGCTTACAGATATGGTTTTATTGGAATATTTCTACCCAAAATGTGACTCAAAATAGTCTACTAAGGTTTCAATCAGAGCTGAAACTTTCATAAAATCCATTCAAGTTCGGATTGCAAATTTTCATTATGTAAAACGACTTTATTATAAAATAATAATTATCTTTGCATAAAAAGCAGTATGATTATAAATCCATTCATAACAAGCGGATATGTAGCTCCCGAATATTTCTGCGACAGGGAGAAAGAGACAGAAACTTTGTTGCGCTGGCTGACCAACGGCAATCATGTAGCCATCATGTCTACCCGCCGTATGGGAAAAACCGGACTGATAGAGCATTGTTTCAAGCAAAGTGAAATCAGCGGCAAGTATTATACATTTTTGGTAGATATCTATGCCACCAAGACATTGCGCGATTTTGTCTTCCAGCTTGGAAAGAGCATATTGGACGCCTTAAAGCCACAAAAGAGACAAGTTTGGGAAAAATTTATCACCTGTTTAAGTTCATTGCGTTCCAGTATTTCATTCGATAGTTCCGGAATACCTTCGTGGAACTTGGAGTTAGGGGACATTCATGCACCTGCAGTCACTTTGGATGAAATCTTCAAGTATCTGGATGAAGCGGACAAGCCCTGTATTGTCGCTATCGATGAGTTCCAGCAAGTTATTAACTATCCTGAGCAGAACATGGAAGCCATGTTACGCACCTATATCCAGCATTGCCATAATGCCTGTTTCATATTTGCCGGTTCGCAACGCCATTTGATGGGGGATATGTTTGTGAATCCTTCTCGTCCCTTTTATCAAAGTGTCACTATTATGCATTTAGATGCCATTGATGTAGAACACTATATTCCGTTTGCCCGACACCATTTTACCGTAGCGGGCAAACATATCGAAGAAGAGGTAATCCGTTCGGTTTACACGCGTTTCGAAGGTGTTACCTGGTATGTACAGAAAATACTGAATGTGCTTTATTCTTTCACACCGCAGGGTGGGTTATGCACGAAGGATATGGTGGAAGTTGCCATACGTTTCATCTTGGATTCTTATCATTATACGTATTCAGAGCTTTTATACCAAATACCGGAAAAGCAAAAGGAGATATTGGTTGCGATATGTAAGGAGGGAAAAGCACAGAATGTCACTTCCGGCAGCTTTATCAAGAAATACCGCTTGCCTTCCGCCAGTTCAGTTCAGGCTGCCTTGAAGGGCTTACTGGAAAAAGACTTTGTCACCAAAGAGCAAGGAACCTATCAAGTGTATGACCGTTTCTTTAGTCTCTGGCTGAAGGAACAAATGTAACTTTATCAGCAAAGTCCAGCGTACTGATATCAATGACATGAAAGTATTTACCTAAGTGGTTTATATGTTTATATAATGAACAGAGCGTATCGTGTGAATTCGGCGTATTGATAGGGGCTGTTAAACATTATCCCCAATATGTCAATGCGATGGATGCGATAAGAATGATGAAAACTATCTGAAAATAAGCAATTTTTTAAATACATTTCTGTAACCAGAAGGCAAAGAAAGGTTTTTACTTGTTTCTTATGCATCAGCATATCTTGAGGTGGATTTTGTTTTATTCATAAATAAAACCCTTCTTACTAAAAATGAAATAATTGGAGCATAACTTATAATTTTGCTAAAAATTATCACATTTATATTTAGGTCTATTTCTCCATCAGGCACTTTTTGTATACATTTTCTAACATCGCCTAAATAGCAAATTTCAGAATTGTGTACAGACGGATTCTCTTTTATAGATGATTCTAATATCTTCTGCAAATATTGAATTTAATTTATCCAAGAAGTATAAAAGGAAGTTAGAAGAAGTTATGTCTTCGCAGAAGTTAAAGGCCGATGATTTTGCTATGCTTTCATGAGTAAAAGCATTGGCTTCTAACTTCATGCAGTAACTCCTTATTAATGAGGTAGCTATATTCATTTAAAATGCGCAATTTTATATTGCACAGAGTATAGTAAAACAAAATTGGGTTGTGAAAATTGCGTCTCTACAAGAAAAATGACAGATGTATTTTTCCGCCATTCATTTCCAGTTGGGCATATAAACCAATCCTTCGATACCTTCCAACCATTTCAGTTTCGCTTGGGTTACTTTATCGACGCAAGCAGCATCCTTTTACATCTTCCGTCCCAAGGACGTAAAAAGAAGACGACTTGAAACAGGTTATGACCATTCAATTGGACATTGATTCATGCTCCGGCAATAATTTATCGTACACTTCTCACGGCATTTTATTTGTGCATATTGTGAATGTGTAAAAAAGTTCCGCAAACATCCTATGTAGGGACGGGGTTAGTCCGCCTGTATGCGTCCGCCTGAATATTTTCGGGCAGGCAAACCCTGCCCTACAGATAATTGGGTGAAATGCGGATATGCATTTTTATCGTTGCGTATCTTTCGAAAAGTTGGCTCCCTTTGAAAAATCACTGTTTTAGGTGACAAATGGGTTTGAGAAAAATGCTGTAATTTGTAAGATACTTTTAGGCTTGTAGAATTAATAAAACATATTTTATGAAAACAAAACATTCAGTTTTTGCCCTTGTTGCGATAGCAGCATTGGCATTCGTCTCTTGTGGAGGCAATGGAACATCCTCTTCGGGTGTGGCTAAGAAAAGTTTGTTCGGTGACATACCGGAATTGTATGAGAATAAGGCGGTAGACTTGTTGAAAGAAGTCGCATCCATGCAAGGAAAGGAAGCAAGTATGAGCGAAGCTCTTGGTTTTGTCGCCAAGATGCAGGCGATGTATGAAGAAGCGGGAAAAGAGGCTCAGCCGTTGGCAGACAAATTAGTAGGGGAAAAAGTGGCATAAGAGTTGTCGGATAGCTTGTCTTACCAGCTTGTATCAGACATTGAGGTGAAAAAAGTTTCTCTTCCTGAATATGCGTTATTCGGGGGAGGTGAGCAGACTGCCCGGCTGCATGTGGAATTCGACATTGTAATAACTCAAAATCCGGAATCATATATTGGGCTGTATTATTTGATAATGGATGATGATACGCCTATCGGTTATGGCTCTTGCTCGGGATTGGGTAAACATGCTGTAGGCGATACGGTGCATGTAAAGGATAAAATTGTCGCTCCAGATGTTCCCGCAAAATATGCAAAAGCTTGTAACATGTTAAAGTTTGTAACAGAATATACCTATTATTCGCAACGGGATGCATTGCGCAAACAAGCAAAGAAATGGAATGAAGAATTAGAAGCTAAATATGGAATTAAAAAAGAGGATGATAAGTGATTTCCTTATTTCATTTGTCTTAGTCGGCTTTATCTGTTATAGGATAAAATAACGACATTTTGTTGAATAGCTATTGCGGTCGGGAGTTCGGGAGGAATTCCCGACCGTTTATAAAAGCAAAGATAATGCTTGCGGAAAATGTGAGGTTGAGTGCTCATAAAAATTCAATAATCTTCAAATATCAGGTTCATCCGACATTTGGAGTGATAACCCTATATGACTGAATATCAGCGTATATGGAACATATACAATTTTGTATATTGTTGATAATCAATAAGACTGATATCTAAAAGCTATAATTCGCCCCTACAAATGGCTCAATTGTGTTTAAATGTGTAGAAGCGTAAGAACAAGCTAAAATACAGATTGTTACACATAGGGCGTATAGATTGTCAATATACCATTCGCAATACCCATCACTCCAAATTCCAGAAGACCCAAATATCACTGTTTTAGGTGATAAGCTGACTGGAGAAAAATGCTGTAATTTGCAAAAAACATATGTTTAGTAAATTGTATGGCATATTATGAAAAAAATACTAATAGATAGGATTGTAAAATCGATGATGACTTGGAAATCTTTTATGCATTTCGGATTGGTCTTATTGGGAATGCTTGTGTGTTGGGGGCTTTCTTCTTGCTCGCCCTGAGAAAGAGATTTGGATAAGGTATATCAAGCCGCACAAAAGGGTAATAAGAACGCGATGTATGCCGTTGTGATGCACTATGAAGAATTTCATGCTCTCGCTTCCGTAGATTCGTTCAAGCTTTATCAGCGTAAGTTGATTGAGTCTGGAAATCACAAAGTGATTACGCAGGCTTGGCTTGACGAATGGGAGGCTTATGAGAAGTCGCACCCCAATATGGATGCCGGGGAGAGTATAGATAAGAGGCATGCCATAGCTGCAAAGTGGGCTCGTATCGGAATAGCATATAATGATGCTGAAAGTTATCATGATTTGGGCAGCTATTATGCAGTCCTTTATCATGAAAGCCATGACCCTCAAGACTCAATCAGGGCATCGGAATGTTTTCAGAAGGCTTGGGAAAACTGGTATGAAGGGGAAAGGATTCGTAGAGACATGGAGGCCGGAATCATTCCTTTGGTGAAAGGCGGAATGGCTTACGGTTGGCATGTTTACCAGACTACTGCACACGAATCTTTTATCCCGCGTCTTTTCAATGCGGGAATGTTTTTCTCCGAATATGTAATGGGCGGTTTGCTGAAGTTGCTTTTTACTTCTCAATGGTGGAAAGTGCTGTTGGCAATTTTAGTGCTGACGCTTGTCATGTCTGTTCCGATGATTATGCTGAGGGTATTTTATACGCGTTTTTCCTCTCAATGATTTTCAATGCGCTTAGGTATGACGCTGGGATTCTGGAATTTGTTGATGATTGTTGTAGCTTATTGCAATGATAATCCCAATTGGGTGAGCAATGTAGGGACTTTGTGGTTTCCGGAGGCTTCTTATGGTATTCAGCCTTATTTATGCGTCATTCCGAATCTCCTGCTGTGGCTCCTTCTTTTCATAGGTATGGCGTTTGAGGTATGGGACTATGTAGAGCATGGCAAGGGATTCGTTAAAGGGCTGTTGTCTGCAGCCGGCATAGGAATTATTTTCACGGTAAGCTATTTGATGGCTGGGGTAGTGGGGCTTTTATCTCTTTATCGTGATAGTAGTCATTTTAGCCAAATCGCTGCTTAAATCTATACCCGAAGCTGCAGGAATAGCAGTCGGTGCTGCATTCCCTACAACAGAGGAGTTAGTTTCCAAGGAAAAGGCTTGTACGCTTTGCAGCCATTACGGTCATAGTTCGGAGTTTTGCCCGCTCGTTGGCGAAAAGAGAGAACGATATGATGGTGCGGCTTATTCTTGTCCGTATTATACCACAGATAAATGATAGTTCTTTAACGGTTTTAATTATATTGTAGATAGTATGAAAATGAAACGGAATGTGTTTGTTTTGCCTGTCCTTGGCTTGCTTTTCATACTCTGCCAAGGATGTTTGGAGGACAAAGAAGAGAATCCGGCTCCTGAGTCTCCGTCTATAACGGTTGAATCGGGAGAAGATATTCCTGTGTTTGAAACTGCTGGCAGCACGGCATCTTTGACTTTTACAGCCACTTCCGATTGGACGGTTTCTGTAGACGATGCTGCTTCCAGTTGGCTTAGCGTTTCGCCTGCAAGCGGCGAAGCGGGCACTCATACGTTGAGCCTGGTTACTGTGGCAAATGAGAGCTACGACGAGCGTAATGCTTCGGTCACTATCACGTCGGGTAATGCGAAGAAAACCCTTACCGTGACGCAAAAGCAAAAGGATGCGTTGATTCTGACTTCCAATAAAGTAGAGGTAGACACAGAGGGAGGCGATTTCTCGATAAAGCTACAGGCGAATGTCGAAGTGACTTACGAGATTGAAGACGGTGCACAAACGTGGTTGACTCCGGTTTCCCGTTCGCGTGGACTAACTTCCTCTGTTTTGGCTTTCCATGCAGAGGCGAATGAGGCGTCTGAAGCCCGTCAGGCTGTTATCAAGTTGGCTGGAGGAAACGGCTTGACCGAAGAAGTCACGGTCTATCAGATAGGGATTGGTCCTGCCTTGGTGTTAAGTCAGTCCGAATATATCGTAAGCAGTGCCGGAGAAACCATTCAGGTGGAGTTGCGGAGCAATACGGCATACGAAATCGAAATGCCCGGTGTAGATTGGTTAAGGGAAAACTCATCCCGAAGCCTTTCCACTTATACACATTATTTTATAGTAGACCCGAATGAAACATACGACGCACGCGAGGCGGTAATTCGGTTCGTGGACAAGGAGAACGGGTTGAAAGACAGCGTAAACATTGTGCAAGTGCAGAAGGATGCCATTGTCTTGGCAAAAAACAAGTATGAAGTATCAGGCGCAGGAGAAACGCTGAACTTCTCTATCCAAACTAATGTGGACTTTACGGTCAGTACCAACGTGGATTGGATTACGCAAACAAATACCCGCGGCTTGGTAGAATATCCTTTGAGCTTCAATATCACCCCTAATGAAAACGATAATTCTCGCACCGGTATCATTACCATTACTGCGGCCAACAACAAACAGGAGATTACCGTAGAGCAAACGGGAAAGGTGGATTTAAAAGATGTAGAACGTGAAGCACTTATTGAGTTTTATAAAGCAACCGGCGGAGACAACTGGGGCAATAATACCAATTAGTGTAGTGAAAAGCCAGTTGGCGAGTGGCTTGGAATAAGTGTTACCGAAAACGGCGAAGTGAGAGGAATTGCATTAACAGGGAATGGATTAACAGGAACTTTGCCAGAATCATTTTCTATATTTCTTGACCGTTGCGAATGGATTATGCTAAATGGCAACAATATGCATGGAACCATTCCGTCATCTATCACAATGCACCCCAGGTGGAGTGAATTTGCATGGGATATCATTATCCAAAGCAAACCATATTATGGTGATTCAAAGCCAATAAACTTTGATTTTACGGGTATCAACTTGAAAATTACCGATGCAAACCTTACCTTGTTGGATGGGTCTCGCCTGAATAGTTTGGAATGGTGTCGAAGTAATGACATCAACGTAGTGTTGACAGCAGAGAAAAGAAAAACCATGATTCCGGATATTACGGAATTACTGATTAATTTGCAACTGGATTATCAAAACAAAGGATTAGGAACATTATTATGTTTTACGGATTGCAATACGCCTGATGAACTTAAAGAATATGAATGGGAAGACATTATAGATAATACAGTAACCACAAATCTTGATTATGTGATAGGAACAGACAATGATTTTTTACACACGGACAATGGTTATCTCCAGTCAAGAATGGCTTACATTTTTGACAAGGAAGGGAATCTTGTAAATCTTGTTAATTATGATAATTACATTCCGCCAGCAGATTCAGAAGCCTTCTTTGGAGAAGTTAAAAGAATTATTTCTACCTATCTTGGTGAACCGGAAGAACATCCGGAATATGTTCCCGGCATGTACACCTCTACAGATTACAGTAAAGACGGAGAAGTGACAGTCCTGCAAAAAGCAACAGTAGGGAAAGGCATAGACCTTGTGCTGATGGGGGATGCATTTGTGGATAAAGACATGGAAGAGGGAGGTCCTTACGAACGTACCATGAAAGCAGCTATGGAAGAACTCTTTTCTGTAGAACCATATAAATCGTTAAAGGAACGGTTCAATGTTTATGTGGTCAAAGCCGTTTCTCCCAATGGTGAATATACGGACGGAGCAAAACGCGCCATAGAAGGAGATGATGATTGTTTTGAATATGCCCTGAAGGTTCCCGGCATAAATACAGAAAGGTTGAACATCATCATGTCTGCTAATCCTAAAAAATTGGCTGCGACTTCTTATGCAAGCCTCTATGAAGATGGGTCATTCGTTGCTTACATTCTAAGTTCAACTATAGGATTTTATAATGTCTTACATGAAGCAGGAGGGCATGGAATTGCCAAATTAGCAGACGAATATATTATAGAGGGGAGTGGCACCATGCCGGAAGAAAACAAAGAAATATATGATTACGCTTGGACTACCAAAGGATGGTGGACCAATGTGGATTGGCGTAGTGACCCTGAAACCGTGAAATGGGCTCGCTTTTTGAAAGACGAACGTTATAAAGACGAATACTTAGGAGTATTCGAAGGGGCAGACACTTGGGAATATGGGTGTTACCGTCCCTCTGAATATAGTAATATGAACGGAGGCGGAGAGGTTACGAGTTATTTGAACGCCCCCAGCCGCGAACAAATCTACAAGACCGTCATGCAGATGTCTGAAGGCAGCAACTGGACCTACGACTACGAAGAGTTTGTTCGATTCGATGCTGTTAGTCGGAATACAGCGGCTTCACGTAGTTTACGCCAACGTCCTTCTGCTGTACAAATAGGGAAGTGGAAGAAAAATCATCGCCCACCTGTACGGGTAAAAGGTACTTGGCGCGATGCTAAGAAGAATCACATTGTGGTGCCTTACAGATAATAGTAGCATAAGATTGAATAGTTATAATTCTTTAAAGAAATATCCTAAAAAAGGGTATCAAAACAAAAGATACTGCATCTTTGTTCTGATACCCTTTCTGCTATTGGTTTTGTCTGTCAAATGTTATTTCTTATCATTCTGCTGGCAATGTAAATACCTCTTCGAATATGCCGAAGCTACCTGCACTTACAGTGAACTCTAAACTGACTGTAATTACACCGTCAACCAATTCGCCTTGACCTGCAACGGATACTTCACCATAATCACCATATTCGCTGATTACCGGTTGGCTGGTAACTACGACCGTTTTTCCGTCGGCTTGAACCTGGAATACCAGATTATAACCTTCTTCATACGGAGCTATGGCTCTATACCAGGTGATATTGTCGGCTTTCTCAAACTCACAGTCGCCTTCTCCTCCGGCAAATGCAGATACTACGTGCCCTGTACCGATAGGGCTGTACGTATAATCGCGATAGATGGTGATTGTTTTTGTCGTAACAGCACCTTCAAAAGAAGAAGCATATGCCGGGTCAACGGTAATATTCAAATTATAATCCATACCAGACTCGATGTCACCCACGGTAACATGGAAAGTCTTGCGTCCTTCGCCAGCTTCGAAAGAAACTTCGGATGGAACTTGAATTTCTGCAGGAACCGCCGAACCATCAGCCATTGTAGCGGTCAATGGCACAGTTGCAGCCTCGGCAGTCTGCGCACGGACGATTTCCACATCGAATCCTTCGTAACCATTTGCCGGGAAAGTAACATCCTGCACGGCGAATTCAAAAGCCACACCCATGTTTGCTTCTTCAAATATTGCTTTCTCATTGTCGGTCTCGCAAGATGCAAACAACGTCGTCATTGCGATACCTAATCCGAATAAATATTTTTTTATTTTCATTCTATTCTAATTTTTAAATTATTTGGTGTCTCCAATCGGATTCTGATCTGTAGACGGATTCATGCTTGCGTTTCCGTCAAATTCTGTTTGCGGAATAGTCAATACCCACATATAGCTTTCCGGATCGTCTGACGGACGGTTTGTCAGCTGAGCATCCAAAGGCCAGCCCATTTCTGAAGTACGGACAAAACCTTGTTTCAAGCGTCGGATATCATAGATACGTCCGAACTCGCCCCAAAGCTCGATACGGCGTTGTGTGATGATTTCTTCCAATAGCGAACCCGTTACATCGCTGGTCAGTTTGCCAAGAGCCGTTCCGGTCTTCGTACATGTATAACCTTCTACGCGCTGGCTCATTACGGCAGACAAATCTTCCTTAGCAGCAGCCTCTTCACCCAAACGGCATTCAGCTTCTGCTGCAGTCAAGTACATTTCTTCTACACGCATCCAGATGTAGTCGCCGGTCCAAGTCTGCGTGTCGGCAAAGCGGAACTTGTTCTGCATATAGCCTAAATCTTCATTGCGCGAATCATCCGGAAGCCACCACTTACGGCGTGTGTCGTTTTGTGACATTCCGTCATACAATACTTTATTGATTTCCTTGTAGGCACCACCATTTGCATAACCGGTTCCGTCTTGGTCCATGTGCGAGAAGAAGCTGGCATACATACCAGACTGGTCGGAGTTGATGGCTGCACCCCACATTACGTTAGGAGTAGCAGTGCTATTTAAACCTTCAAATTCGCTCACCGCTGCCACGCGGGAAGCAGAGCTTGCGTTGTTTGCTGTCGCAATAGCTTCTTTTGCGGCTTCCTTAGCCATTGTCCAATCTTCCATTACCAGACCGATACGTGCACGGATACCTTGCGCAACGGAATAATCAATATGACTTACGTGCTGGCGAGTCGTACCGTCCAGCAATTCTACCGCTTTGTTGATGTCGGCCAATATCTGGTCATATACTTCCTGTACCGTAGCACGTGGCTTACCTTGTGTACCGGCTACTGTCGGTTCGGTATAAATCGGGCAGCAAGGTTCAGACTCGTGTCCTTTATAAGTACGGGCAAATGTCTGAGCTAACATAAAGTAAGAATAAGCGCGGATAGCGTAAGCTTGTCCGATGACATAGTTCACATCAGCAGCATCACCTTCCATGGTCTCTTCAGCATTCAATATATAGTTGGCATTAGAAATCCATGTATAGTACGCATTCCACACATCGTATGAACGCCATGCGGTAGAAGTATATCTGTCTTTTACCTGATACAAGCAGTCATACCAGAACCAACCACTACCTTGAGCTGCCTGGATGAAGTCTTCACCCATTACTTCCGCCATCATCACGTATGAACTGATACCGAAACTTTGGTGTTCATTAGCTGTAGGCGACCAAGTGGCATACATAGAACGGTATACACCATTCAACGGAACCAATGCCGCATTGGCATTTGCCAACAATCCTGTTCCAGACATAGAGTCGGTTGGAGAAGTCTCTAACGCACTATCCAAGCAAGAGCTCAAAGCCATGCATCCAATCAATCCGAAACATGCATATTTGAATATCTTTTTCATATCTTTTCTGTCTATTGTTTTATTGAATTAGAAATTAACTTCTACACCGAATGAGAATGTTCTGTTCGGCGAATAACTGTAATTTGTTTGTCCTGCGAAGTTGTATTGCGGGTCCATACCTTTCAGATGGCTGAAGATAGCCAAGTTGTCCACAGAACCGAATACGCGTACAGAGTTCATGCCGGCTTTTGTCATCCAAGTTTTCGGCAAGGTGTAGCCCAATGTAATGTTCTTAATCGTAAAGTAAGAAGCGTTGACTAAAAAGCGGTCTGTTGTAGCGTTTGAACTGGCAACTTCAATACGTGGAACGTCAGTAATGTCGCCCGGCTTTTGCCAACGGCGTAAAGCGTGCTCATTCCAAGCATTGTTGTAATACATGTTTTCCATGGAGCCTTGATACAGACCATCGTAAATCTTACCGCCGATTGAGTAGGTCGTCAAGATGGCCAAGTCAATGCCTTTCCAAGAGAAGTCTGTGCTCAAGCTACCATACAAATCCGGAATACGACTGCCCATGTAATACTTGCTGTTGGCCGCTTTCGAATAATCGCTGCTGATACGTTCGTTAATCATGTTGCCGTTTTCATCTGTATCGTAAACCCAATACAACTGTGCACCGGTTGCCGGGTCAACGCCTGCTGTCTTCGACATATAGAAAGTATTCAACGGCATGCCTTCCTTGATACTGAATACACCGCTGATGATTTCATCCGATTCGCCGGTCAGTTTCAATACCTTGTTGTTTACCGTAGACCCCATCCAGGTAACATTCCACTCGAAATCTTCTGTTCTGATGGGAGTTACGCGCAATTCAAATTCGAAACCGCTGTTACGCATATTACCTACATTGGCATTATAGCCGTTGAAACCTGTAGAAGTTGCCATCGGATAAGAAAGCAGCATGTCTACCGTTTTCTTATTGTAATATTCGGCATTGATGCTCACGCGATGGTCGAACAACAAAGCTTCGATTCCGACGTTCATGTTACCGTTCTTTTCCCAAGTTACGTCACGGTTTTCCAACGAACTTACCATACCTCCAATCTGGTTCTGGTTCGGCCAACCCAAATCATACAGGCTCTGCCACAAATAGAAGTTCGGCTCACCTAATGAATTCAGGATATTATCGTTACCTTGCTGACCGTAGCTCAGCTTAACTGATAAGTTGTTAATCCACTTAATGTCCTGCATAAAGGCTTCTTTTGATACACGCCAGTTACCACCGACTGACCAGAATGTACCCCAACGGTTGTCTTTATAGAAACGTGAAGAACCATCTGTACGGATAGATGCAGAGAAGTAGTATTTTTCATCGTAGTTATAGTTGATACGTCCCAGCCACGATTCGATACGATAATTATCGGTGTAAGAATCTGCGGCATACATGGTTGTACCCGGACGCAATTCCAAGATACCGTCTACTAAGTTCGTCTTTCCGGCTTCCAAATATTCATATTTGTAAGCGTAGAATTCGTGACCAGCCATTACATCGAAGTTATGCAAACCGAACGAACGGTTCCAAGTCAGCAACTGGTTGAATGTATAACTTTGCATACGTGAGTTGGTCTTGTCCAACATACCACCTGCCGCGGCCTGATTGCCATGATACATATTCATGTAAGACATTTTGTTTTGGCTGCGATAATCCACGCCGAAGTTTACGCTCAACTTAATGCCTTGGAATACCCCGAAGTTTTCATTATCCGAACCTAAAGTGATGCCTGTACGTACGCTTGCAACGTCATTCTTGATGTCTGCTTTATCATCCAACAGACCGCCTAACGGGTTATAGTCGGTATAACTTCCCGGACGTCCGTTTTCACCATAGTCCAATTGCGGATTGCCGTTCGCATCCAACACATTGTTACCGTTTTCGTCTTTGATGTACATTGGGAGTAACGGAGACGCGAATTGAGATGAGTACCAAACATTAGACTGAGCAGCACCATCATAATCACTGTAATTCTGAACAGAATGTGACAATGAAGTATTCAAAGAGGCATTAAACCAGTCCGTAATCTTTGAATTCACATTAGCACGGGCATTGTAACGCTGGAAACCGGTAGTTACCAAGATACCGTCTTCGTTCATGTAGCCCAAAGAGAACATATATTTTGTCTTTTCGTTACCGCCGCTTACGCTCAACTGGTGTTCATGACGGAAAGCATTATTCCTCAAAAGTTGGTCCATCCATTGCTCGTCCCAAGCCGATTGAGCATCCGGGCGTACCATTCCTGTTGTCGGATCAATAATATTGTCCCATGTATAATTTTTGAACGGATTGTATAACTCGCCTCCTAAGGTTGAGCCTAAATTGGCACGTGCCATAGCTTCAGCCTCCGACCAATTGTATCCATTATTATATACATAGCTGTTGCGCAAAGATTCGTAAGTCAACTGAACGAAATCTTTTTGGTTAACCATCTCATATTCAGGAATTGCTCTTGATGACCAGCCTACTGTAGAACGCCAAGTCACGTTAGTCTTGCCTTCTTTACCTTGCTTGGTGGTAATCATAACAACACCGTTGGCACCGCGCGCACCATACAGAGCACCGGCAGACGCATCCTTCAATACGGTCATAGATTCAATATCCGAGGGATTAATGGAAGACAAATCGCCATCGAACGGGATGCCGTCGACTACATACAACGGATTCTGAGATGCATTGATTGAACCATAACCACGGATTACTACCTTAGCAGCCTCGCCCGGCTGTCCTGAACCAGATGTTGTCAACAAACCAGTCGTTTGCCCTTCCAAGCCTTTAGATACATTCGTGATAGGCCGGAGTTCCAGTTTTTTCCCGTCAATGTTAGAAGCTGAACCCGTAAACGAAGACTTCTTTGCCGTACCGTAAGCCACCACCATCACTTCGTCCAACACCTCGGTATCCGAGTGCAGTACCACTTTCATAACCGGCTTAATTTCAAGTTCTTGTGTCTCCAGCCCGATGAAAGAAATCACCAAAGTTCCCGCCGAACTTGGCACGTTACTAATCGTAAAATTACCATCTATATCAGTAACCGTACCTACTGTGGTACCTTTTACCAATACAGATGCTCCCACTACAGGTAAACCGTCTTCTTCAGAAGTAACCGTACCGGTAACTTTCTTTACTTGCGCGTTTACCAGACCAATGCCTATCATCAGGCAGGTCATTAACAGCATCAATTTTCTTTTCATAAAAATTCTCTCTTAATTTTAACCTTAAATAAACACTTTTATCTAATCCAGTTTAGGCGCAAAGGTAATCATTAATCTAATAACTTGTATACTTTTGGAAACAAAATACAAAAGATACGTCGCTTTTTAACACTTCAAGATTGAAATTCTGTATAAAAAGCAAACAAATATGCAGGATTTCCGGTGTTGTCTTTGCTTAAAAAATAGCCAAAAACAAGCTCAGAACCTTGTATAGGACATCTTTGTGATAGTTTTTAAGACTCCTGATAAAAAGTGTAGTGAAATGAAAAAAATTAGTTACCGATTGGTTTATAATCGTAAAAAACGTCTCAATGCAAGCGGAAAGGCATTGATACAAGTGGAAGCTTATTTAACAAAGCAGAAAGCCTATTTTTCCACTCACATTTATGTACGTCCCGAAGAATGGGATGCCAAAAAAGCAAGGATTGTACTTCATCCGCAGGAAGAGGCGCTGAACCGGATGCTTGACGAGTTTCTCCTAAAGCTCCAGTATGCGGAATTGGAAGGGTGGAAGCGAGGAAAAGAAATATCCTTGTCAATGCTGAAAACAGACAATGAGGCAGAAGAAAGAACAGATGTTTTTGCATTCGGTAGAAAATGGGTAGAACACTCAAAAAGCAAAGAAAGTACAAAAAACAACTTGAGCACTACATTTGCTCTTTTACACGAATTCCGCCCGGCACTATGTTTTGCGGAGATGGATTATTCGCTGCTGCTCCAGTTCGAACATTTTCTGGAAAAGAAAAAACTGAAGATAAACACAATTGCCAAACACATGCGTCATTTACGCACGCTTTGCAATGAAGCCATCAGACAAGGCGTAATGTTATCATCGGCTTCACCTTTCATTAAATACCGGATAAAGACCACTGAAAGTAAACATGTATTCCTGCTTCCAGAAGAACTGAGAAAACTGGAAGAACTGCCGCTCGGACAGACAGGAAAAGCATTGCGCCACACACTGGATGCGTTTCTGTTTTGTTGCTACACCGGCATCCGTTATTCTGATTTTATAGAATTGCGTGAGGAAAATATCGTTTATCCAGACAAGCAACATGCCTGGCTGACGTTCAAGTCGCAAAAGACAGGAACGGAAACTCAAGTTCCCCTTTATCTTTTGTTTCAGGGGAAAGCTCTGAAGATATTAAAGCGATACCCCGACAAAAAGTGCTTTTTCCGTCTTCGCCCGAACCCTGACATTAACAAGGAATTGGTCAGGCTGGGCAAGCTGGCTGGTATTGACAAGCATTTCTCTTTCCACTCGGCGCGGCACACCAATGCTACCTTATTAATATATAATGGAGCAAAACTGACTACGGTGCAAAAACTGTTAGGGCACCGCAGCATCAAAACCACGCAAATTTACGGTGAAGTGTTTTCGCAAACGTTAGTAAATGACCTGAAGAAATGTAAGTTCTAATGTCGCTTTTCTACAAAGCTGCAATGATTTGCCAAGGCAGTTAACTGTTTCGGCAGTTTCAATGCACTGAAACTAGAGTTTCAGTGCATTGAAACTACGGTAAAACTGCATTGCATAAGCTTACCTGACTTTATGCATGTTTTGAAAAAGCCTAGTGCATGGACAAAACGTCATTCTTATCACGGGCAGAATCGGATTGCAAAAGTTGTAGAAACGTAAAACTCTATGTCTCCCTGCCTGCAGGACGAACCATGCGTGAAGACTTGCCTGGGGATGATTTTGCTCATCGGGAAGTGCAGTTTGTACGTTAAATTGCACTTTCGAAAGTGCAAATACGCCTAATCCATGCTTATTTATTGCATACATTCATATCTTTACCGAAAAGGAATGCTTTATGGATAAACTACAACAACACTTTAATCTTTTCCTGCAAGAGGCCCGTAGCACAATATGCATCTAGAAACTGGCTACATGCATGTCGTTCCTTTGTGGCAATTCGAGTTGGAGTATTAAGCGTTCCTTCTATATCAAAAGGTATGGCTATTCAGTAAAAAGCAGGTAGAAAGCTTCCGGTTGAAACGCATTAATACGTACCACGACACCATTTTTTGAAAGAAACCATTTTAAAAGAAGTCCTTATAGTTTCCTCATACTCAATACGTTAATAGTCATCTTTAGTTCGGCGGGAACTTTGGTGGTTTCTTTCATCGGCTTGCAGACGCAAGAGGTTAAGATTCAGCCGGTTGTGAAAGTTGTGCTGAAGTCGGATGCTGAGGTGTTGGACGAGGTTGTGGTGACAGCTTATGGTACAGCTACCAAAGGTACATTTACCGGTTCAGCTTCGGTGATGAAGGCCGATAAAATCGAAAAACGTCAGGTGTCTAATATTACGAATGCATTGGCGGGCGCGGTTGCAGGTGTGCAAATTCAAAGTTCAAACGGTCAGCCGGGTGAAGATGCGAAGGTGCGTATCCGTGGTGTAGGGTCTATCAATGCGGGTACAGAACCGTTGTACGTTGTAGACGGCATGCCTTTCGACGGTGACCTTTCTTCATTGAATACACAAGATATCGAAAGTATGACGGTATTGAAAGATGCGGCTTCTACCGCTCTTTACGGTGCGCGTGGTGCCAACGGTATCATCATGATTACTACGAAAAAGGGTGCTTCGGGTAAAGCTCGTGTGAACTTTGATGCCAAATGGGGTGCTAACTCACGTGCCGTGACCAATTACGATGTAATTGATAGCCCGAACCAATATATGGAACTGGCTTACCAGTCGTTGAAGAATGCAGGTTTGTATAACTTGGGTTATGACGATGCTGCAGCTCACGCATACGCTAATTCTACTATCTTCAAGAATGCATCGGGTGGTGTAGGTTATCAGGTTTATACGCTTCCTGAAGGTGAAGGCATGTTTACTACCGACGGACGTGTCAATCCGAATGCGAAGTTGGGTTATTCGGACGGTACCTATTATTATACGCCGGATGACTGGGAAAAGGAAATGTTCAAGAACAAGCTGCGCCAGGAGTACAACCTGAGCGTATCAGGCGGTAATGACCGTGCTACGTTCTACTTCTCTTTGGGTTATCTGGATGACCAAGGTGTAATTGACGGTTCTGGATTCAAGCGTTACAGCGGTCGTTTGAATGGTGATTACAAGGTAAACGATTGGTTGAAAGTGGGTGCTAATGTGGCTTATAACTTTACTAATAGCCGTTATCCGGGAGAACAACAAAATACCGCTTCTTCAGGTAATGCATTTTATATCGCAAACTTTGCGGCACCTATCTATCCCTTATACGTACGTGATGCCAATGGCAATATCATGACTAACAACGGGCGCAAGGTGTATGACTATGGTGACGGACAGAGTACGAACCAGAGCCGTTCATTCATGTCTATTTCAAACCCTGCCGGTGACTTGATTTACAATAAGACCGAATACCTGATGGATATTATCAATGCCAACTGGTATGCGCAAATCACTCCGATTAAGGGATTGACCTTGACGGCACGTTACGGTCTGCATATTGACAATACCCGTTACAATGACTTGGGTAATGCATATATGGGCCAGACTGCATCTTATGGCGGTACAGCAACTCAGGAACACATGCGTACATTCGGATTCGATCAGCAGTATGTAGCCAACTATAACTTCTCTATTGACGATGTCCATCATATCGACTTAACTGCCGGTTATGATGGTTATAACATGGAAATGACTGACTTCTACGGATACGGAACAAACTTGTATAATCCGGAAAGCTATTATTTGGGTAATACGATTGATAATTGGCAGTTGGGCGGTGTCAAGAACGAGTATGCCACTCACGGTATTTTCGCCCGTGTCAACTATTCGTACAATGACAAATACATCGGTAATGTGTCTTACCGTCGTGACGCTTCTTCACGTTTTGCTCCCGATCACCGTTGGGGTGACTTCTGGGCAGCCAGTGTGGCTTGGCGTATCTCGGAAGAAGCTTTCATGGAAGACGTGGAATGGGTGAACCAGTTGAAGCTGAAAGCTTCGTTCGGTCAGCAAGGTAACGATGACATCTTGATGGGTGACCTGACAACGAAGAACTATTATCCGTATATCGACCAATACAGCATCAGCGGTGCGAACGGTGTTTATTCGGACGGTGTGCTTTATTATAAAGGTAATCCGGACCTGACTTGGGAAACTTCTACTTCGTATAACATAGGTGTGGACTTCTCGTTGTTCAAGAACAAGCTGACCGGTACATTGGAATATTTCGGACGTAAGTCCTCTGACATGCTTTATAACTTGCCTACCGCAGGTAGCTTGGGTTATACTTCAATGCCGGTGAATGTAGGTTCGATGACTAACTCAGGTTTTGAAATGGACTTCACTTACAACATCATTCAGAACAAGAATGTGACTTGGGACGTGAACTTCAATGCGACTTTCATCAAGAACAAGATCAATGAATTGCATGAGAACCTGAACGGACGTCTGATTGACGGTACTCGTATTTACGAAGAAGGCGAGTCTATGTACCGTATGTATCTGGTGGAATATGCAGGTGTAGACGAAACTACCGGTGAAGCATTATATTGGACTGCTGATAAAGACGAAAAGGGGAATATCATCGGACGTAAGAAAACAACTGATTATGTGGATGCGCAAAATTACCGTATTGCAACGGATGACATGATGCCTACGGTATATGGCGGTATCGGAACCAGTGTAACGGCATACGGATTCGATGCTTCTATCTCGCTTTCTTACCAGTTGGGCGGAGAAATTTATGACTCCGGTTATGCAGTTACGATGCACGGCGGTTATCAACGTGGCGGTACAGCATGGAACAAGGATATCTTGAATGCATGGACTCCGACCAATACTCGTACCGATGTGCCCCGTCTGGATGCGGAAGACCGTTATACTAATTCGGCTTCAACCCGTTTCCTGACCAGTTCGAACTATCTGAACATCAACAACATTACCGTAGGTTATACCTTGCCGAAGAGCTGGACCCAGAAGATGCAGATTGAGAAATTGCGTATCTACTTCACGGCAGACAACTTGGGCTTTATCTCGGCACGTAAGGGATTGGATCCGCGCCAAAGCTATACAACAGCTACTACTGCTCTTTATACGCCGATCCGCACCATCTCAGGAGGTATCAACTTGACATTCTAATGAATATAACTTAAAAACAATGAGAAAGAACATGAAAACAAAATATATTTTCGCTTCGAGCCTGCTTCTTTCCCTGGCATTTACGGGATGTCAGGATTTGGATACAGCACCGGAAGGGGATACTGTTACGACCGACCAAAAGGAGGAGGTTTATATTCAGAACCCGGAACGTGCAGAAGCTGCCATCAATGCTATTTATTCTCAGTTTAACCAACGTACGCCGAATGCAAATGCGTTGGGAACAGAACGCCATAACGATATCGGATATCCGACCATTATGTTGTGCACGGATGCTAACGGTATGGACGTTGTAAGTGATAATAACGGTTACAACTGGCAAGGGAACAGCTTGACTTTTGATGACAGAGATTATACTTCATACGAAGCTCAAATAGTATGGAATGATTTGTATAACATCATTTTCTCATGCAACAACGCCATCTCTTCTTTCGATCCGGAAACCGATAACCCTACTTTCCAAATGTATTTGGGACGTGCTTACGCTACCCGCGCCTTTTGTTATTTCAACTTGGCTCAGCTGTATCAGTTTACGTATGTAGGCAATCAGGATAAACCTTGTGTGCCTTTGATTACAAACGAGAACTCGGCAGATGCTGCCGCGAACGGTGCGCCCCGTGCTACAGTCCAAGCTGTTTATGACCAGATTGAAGCCGATTTGGAAACCGGTATCAATTATTTGAAATCGGCGGAAGATGCAGGTGAGAGCCGTCCTGACCGCCGTTATATCGACCAGTCAGTGGCATACGGTATCCGTGCACGTGTGGCTTTGACCAAACAGGAATGGGCTGCAGCCGAAGAAGCTGCACAAACCACTATTTCTTTGTCGGATGCTCGCCCGGCAACAATAGAAGAGGTGAACCATCCGACTTTCTGGGATGTGAGCGAGCCAGACTGGATGTGGGGCGTATTGGTAGAAGAATCAGACCCTGTGGTGTCTTCTGGTATCGTAAACTGGCCTTCACACATGGGTTCGTTTAACTATGGTTATGCTTGGTATTCAGGCGGAAAGCAAATCAACCGTGCCCTGTTCAATACCATTCCGGACACCGATGCACGTAAAGGCTGGTGGCTGAATGCTGATACGGTATCTGCTAATCTGACGGCTGCCCAACAAGCTTTGATGAAAGGATATGGTTTCGGTCCTTATACGCAAGTGAAGTTCGCTCCTTATAACAATGAATTGGAAACTTCTACCAATGCGAATGACATACCGTTAATGCGTATCGAGGAAATGTACTTGATTATGGCGGAAGCTCAGGCTATGGGAGGCAATGCCGGAACAGGTCGGGCTACATTGGAAAGTTTTATCCAGACTTACCGTGATCCGGAATATACCTGCACCGCTGCTTCCGCAACGGATATTCAGGAAGAAATCTACCGCCAGCGCCGTATTGAGTTTTGGGGTGAAGGCTTGATTTGGTTTGACATCATGCGCTTGAATAAAGGTGTAGACCGCCGGGGTGCAGGCTTCCCGCAAGCCGCTTCGGTTTATAACATCGAGCCGGGTTCTGCTATTTTATTGTGGCGCATTCCGCAAAACGAAATCAACTCGAACCAGGCTTTGACCGAGGATGATAATAATCCGTCTGCTCCTGCTCCGACTCCTGTACAGGACATTACTGAGTAAAACGTTTATTGAAATCCGATAAATAGAGGGCTGTTCCGTATGGGGCAGCCCTTTAATTTTTACAACGTCCGTTTGAATATCCAACGTGCAAAGAAAGGGTCATCTATTTCATATTTCCCGTTCTTAATTACATATCCCTGCTTGGACAAACGCTTTAATGCACTGAATGCGGTGCTAGTAGGAATGCCTTTTCGCGAATCGAGCGGAGATGTTGCGTTTTGTGCTAAAATCGTCAATATATGTCGGTCGGTTTTATTCATCGACATCCAGATGCGTTCATAGTCGAAATCATGCAATTGGGTCAATTCATCTACGGCACAGTCTACGATATTCCCGGCATTGTTTTCTTGCTCCAGTATATTCCAAACTTGAAAGGCTAATTGTTGGGTGTAATACGGATGACATTGGGTGAACGAAAGGATTCTCTCTGCCATTTGTTCCGCTTTTGCGGTGTCTATGCGCATAAACCTTTCTGTAAGATAATGGGAAAAATCATCATAGGGTATCTTAGAGAGACGCATCAGGATGCCGAAATGGTAGAAAGGTGACTTTTTCTTTTCGAATATCTCTTCCATCATGGATTCCTGACTTCCTAAAAAGATATAGTTCACGTGGTGTTGCAACTGCATGACGGAGCGGAGGTATTTATCTAACCCTTTCTCTAAATCGATTATTTCCTGAAATTCATCCAGCACCACGACAAACTTATTCTTTTCCCCTAACTTCTCAATCAGCATCAGCACATCTTCCAGTACGATATTGTTGTCGCTTCCGGGTTGGAAAGCTACGTCCACTCCATCGGTCATCGGATTAACCGAGAAAGTAGGGATAAACCGGAAGTGAGTCATGGCGTGCTTGATTTTCTCAAAAGGGTATAACTTGAAAATACGCTTTAATAAAAGTGCAGCCAGTTCGGTTACAGAAGTGACAGATTGCAGGTTGACCATAATGACAGGCCTGTCTGTATGCTGCAAGGCCTTGCATACCAGACTGGTTTTCCCAAACCTTCGCGGACTGATTAACACCAAATGGTTTTCACTTTCCAATAACTGTCCGACAGCTTGTAATTCCTTTTCCCTGTCTGTAAAGAAGTCACCGTCTACTATAGTCCCGAATTTGAATGGATTCTTCATATTGCGAATTTTTTCGTTGCGACATTTTTCGCAAAGATAAAGAAAAATTTCGTATATCGGTTACATTTTGGGTAGAACCGTTCTTGCCAGAACACCTCTACAGGCTTTTATTGGCTGATTATCTCTTGACAAAGGTTTTAAGCTTTATCTGATAAACGGTTAATACTAAGCATTTTACATGCTTCTGATAGTTCGGCGGGAACTTTGGTGATTTCTTTCATCGGCTTGCAGACGCAAGAGCTCGACATCCGACCGGTTATGAAAGTTGTACTGAAGTCGGATGCTGAGGTATTGGACGAAGTGATGGTGGTGGCTTATGGTACTGCAAAGAAGTCGACATTTACCGGTTCGGCAGCTACAATCAAGAATGACAAAATCGCTTCACGGCAAACTTCAAATATCACGAATGCTTTGACCGGACAGGTTGCCGGAGTGCAAACTACAAGCAATACTGGCCAACCGGGAAAGGATGCGGAAGTGCGCATTCGGGGTATCGGATCTATCTCAGCCAGCAACAGGCCTCTTTATGTAGTGGACGGCGTACCTTATGACGGTGAATTGTCTGCCATCAGCTCTACTGATATCGAATCGATGACCGTATTGAAAGACGCAGCTTCAAATGCTTTGTATGGTGCCCGCGGTGCAAACGGTGTCATTTTGATTACTACTAAGCGGGGTGCTAATGGGGAAGCACGTGTGAATTTTAATGCCAAATGGGGTGTGAACAAGCGCGGTATCGCTTCATACGAACGCATTACAGATCCAGGCAAATTCTATGAATTGAATTACGCTTCTATCTACAATGCAGATTTGGAAGGTTATCTGGCAAACGGAGACTTAGCTGCTGCTAATGCATACGCCAATCAGGCTATGTTGTCTTCGGCTTATTTAGGATACCAAGTATTCAGTGTGCCGAATGGTGAACAGCTGATAGGAATGGACGGAAAACTGAATCCGAATGCGAAGCTAGGGTATTCTGACGGGACATATACTTATCTCCCTGACGATTGGACGGACGAATTGTTCCAAAACAATTTGCGTCAGGAATATAATTTGAGTGTCAGTGGTGCCAATGAAAAATTGAACTATTACATGTCTGCCGGTTATTTGGACGATCAGGGAATTGTCCCTAATTCCGGATTCCAGCGTTATTCAGCCCGCTTGAAAGCGGATTATCAAGTCAAACCGTGGCTGAAAATGAGCGGCAATGTATCGTTCACCCATTACGACAGCCGGGAACAGGATACCGAAAGCGGTACTTCTAATGCCAATGCCTTTTATGCCGCGAACATCATTGGTGCTATTTATCCGATGTATGTACGTGATGCAGAGGGAAATATCATGGTGGATAATCGTGGTTCCCAGCGTTATGACTATGGGTCGGACACAAATTTCTCACGCTCGAACGTAATTCCCAATGCTAACCCATTGGCAAGCTATATGCTTGACAAAATGGAATATTCCGGTGATGTTGTCAGTGGAAAATGGGGTGCCGACATCGACATTTGGAGCGGCATCAAAGCAAGAATCAATATCGGCGTGGATGCGAACAATGTGCATTATTCTAATATGGTCAATCCGTTTTACGGACAATATTCCGAAACAAGCGGTGTAGGCGGTATCGTCAGTGTAGCCACACAGCGCACTTTCAGTACGAACCAACAGTATTTGCTGACTTATAACCGGACGTTCAATCATGTACATAATGTAGACATTCTTGCCGGACATGAGAATTATAACTACAAATACCAGTATTTATACGGCCAGCGGGAGAAAGTATACAATCCGAATATTCCCGAACTGAATAATGCCATTTCCAACCAAATCAACGAATCCTATACGCAAAAATACGCAACGGAAGGTTGGCTATTCCGCGGACAATATGACTATGACGGAAAATATTTCGCATCTGTATCTTACCGTCACGACGCTTCTTCTTGCTTTGCTCCTGAAAACCGTTGGGGTAATTTCTGGTCGGTAGGGGCAGGATGGCTTATCAACCGCGAGAAATTCATGGAAAACCAGCATTGGATTAACATGTTGAAGTTTAAAATCAGTTACGGTACCCAAGGTAATGATAACCTGATGTATGAAGGCGGGCTTTATCGTAACTATTACCCCTATATGGACCAATACACATTGGCAAACAGCAATGGTGATTTTTCTACATCATTGTATTATAAAGGAAACAGAGACATCACATGGGAAACTTCGCACAGCTTCAATACTGGATTTGACTTCACATTCTGGGACGGGAAATTAAGCGGTAGTGTGGAATACTTCTCGCGCAAAACCACCGACATGCTCTATTTCAAGCCAGTGGCTTCGTCATTGGGTTATTCGCGTATGCCGGAAAACGTGGGTTCAATGGTGAACCGTGGCATTGAACTTGATTTGTACTCGACTGTAATCGATACAAAAAACATATCATGGGACATCAATCTCAACCTTACCCACTTTAAGAACAAAGTGCTGGAACTGGCTCCCGAACTGAACGGACAAATGATTGACGGCTCACGTATCTATCGAGAAGGAGAGTCTATGTACCAGCTATACCTGCCTAGATATCTGGGTGTAAATCCGGATACCGGTGAAGCCCAATATGCGTTGGTTCAACCAGACGAGGAAGGAAATACAGTCACAACAGATTATGCCGTGGCTTCGGAGAACCGTTTCGCTACAGGCGATATCTTGCCGAAAGTATATGGCGGTTTCGGCACCAGCCTTAAAGTTTACGGGTTTGACTTCTCCATTTCATTTGCCTACCAACTGGGCGGACGCATGATAGACAATACTTACGCTGATTTAATGAGTGATGAAGCAATGGGTCATGCCTTGCACGTAGACATGCTGAATGCCTGGACTCCGGAAAACAGAAACACGGATGTGCCACGCATGAACGCCAATAACGTGTATACTACTTATACATCAGACAGATGGTTGACAAGCTCAAACTACCTGAGCCTGCAAAACATCACTTTCGGTTATACTTTGCCGAAGAAGTGGACGCGCAAGTTACAGATAGAAGGAGTACGCCTCTTCTTCGTGGCAGACAACGTGGCTTTGTGGACAGCACGCAAAGGTTTTGACCCGCGGCAAGGATATGTATCTACTGATAATGTATATTCTCCAATCCGTACTATTTCCGGCGGAATATCATTGGATTTCTAACGTTTAAATAAAAGGAAAATTATGAAACTGAATAACAATTTTATAATAATAGCAGGCATTACACTGGCACTTGCGTCTTGCGACTTAGATAAGTTCCCGGAAGGCCAGTATGTGTCTGACGAGCAAAAGGAAAACATAATCGAAAGCCGTCCGAATCTGATAACGGCAGAAGCCAATGCCATGGCTGCCAGACTGAATTTCTTTGGCACGATTTCCGATGACCTTAATACATACCATAGCGACTATGGAGTTCCTGCCGTGTCTTTACAACTGGAATCTGGAGGTCAGGACATTGTGGCATCTACAAGCGGCTATAACTGGTTTAGTCGTTCTCAGAATTATGCCGACCGGGATTATGCCGATGCAAGCGGGGCTGAGTTTATTTGGAAGATTTTCTATAATCACATGAAGGCAGCCAATGATTTGTTGAAACTTATTAATGCGAATACAGAAGATGCAGATTTGCAACGCTACCGGGGGCAGGCTTTGGCAGCACGTGCATACGATTATTTAAACTTGGTACAATGTTTCCAGTTTACTTATGCAGGGCATGAAAGCGCATTGGCCGTTCCTGTTGTCACAGAAACAAAAACAGACGAGGAACTTCAAAATAATCCACGTGCTACAGTCGGACAAGTTTATGAACAAATCATGAACGATTTGAATCAAGCCGCAGAACTATTAGCCGGTTTTGACGCAGGTAGCAATAAAGACCAAATAGACGAAGCCGTGGTATATGGCTTGCGTGCCCGTGCCAACCTGCTTATGCAAAACTGGGCTGCCGCAGCAGAAGATGCAGACAAAGCTATTCAAGGTGGCACTCCGCAATCTTTACAGGAAGTTTCCACACCGACCTTTAATTCGGCTACTGCCAGTTCATGGTTATGGGGGATATTGATTTCACCGGATAATGAGGTGGTAACCACAGGCATCATCAATTGGCCTTCTCATCTATGCTCCTTTACTGGAAACGGTTATACGACATTAACCGGGACATTCCGTTCGGTCAGTTCGTCTCTTTATGAACAGATTCCTGATACAGACATCCGCAAGCAGTGGTTTATTTCTCCTGACACTACTTCAACGCTGGTAGATAATGAAACGGTAAACGGAACTCCTGTTATTGAATATTTTGGTTTGACTCCATACGTAAATACCAAATTCGGTGCTTACCAGAGTGTGTTTGGAAATACAACCAATTCTTCAGACTGGCCTCTGATGCGTGTAGAAGAGATGTATTTGATTAAAGCTGAAGCAGAAGCCATGTCCGGAAATCTTGGAGCAGGAAAGTCTACTTTGGAAAGTTTTGTGCAAACTTACCGTAATCCTTCATTTATAAGCCATGCCACTTCTGCAGAAGAGTTGCAGGATGAAGTTTGGCTACAGCGCAGAATGGAACTATGGGGCGAAGGTTTCGCCCTGTTCGACATTTTGCGATTGAAGAAACCTATTGTAAGAAAGGGTACAAACTATCCGGCATCTGTCCAATTCAATTTGGATCCGGAGTCGCAAATTATGATTTATCGCATTCCGCAGTGTGAAATGGAAACCAACGAAGGAATCACTGATGAAGATAACAACCCGGCAGCAGAGCGTCCTACGCTGTAAATCTTTAGTATAAATAGAAATGAAGAGGGTGTGCCCCTAACTGATTATGACATATAAATGGTACAGACTGAACATTCTGTTATAAACCAATCCATATAAACGGTGGTCATCTGCTATATCGGTGTAGTAGTCTATGGCAATCTCGTATTCGGGTGCACTCTCTTCATTATGTTTCACATATATACAATGTTTGAATGCAAGAAGCGTTACATTTGTTCCTTTAACCATAAACTGAAAAAGCGGTCATACACTTGATAGGTCCCCTGCTCTTCGGTAATTATCAGTGTTTGTCGACAGCACCGTCCAGTTTACCCGTCAGAAATTCTCTTTTAAGCCATTCGTATATATATGAAGGGCTTTGACTATATAAGTCTGTTTCTTTGTCAGAAAGTGCTCTGAACGTATCAGAAGTATAAACTATATTCAATGCGGAAGGTATGTCTAATTGAAAATCCTCAATCAAAAAACCTGTTATTTTATCAACTATGTGTGAAATCAAATAGTCTTGTTGAATTGGTCTTATCATATTCTATTCAATAAATTAATACTTCGTAAAGTTCCAAAAAAGAATTGTCTGTTCAATTGTTTGTATTCCAATTCCTTTGCCAATTCCTCCAGAGTACAGAAACCTTCTTCGTAACGGCTTAAAAGGTAAGCTACCCCGTCATCAGCTATCGGCCCCATCACAATATCGTAATGATGTGAAAAGGCAGGGATACTCCTTGTTCTATTCCGGTAAATGAATTCTGCCCACTCTTTGCTTGGCTTTTCAAAAAGCAGGACGTTCAGAAACGGAGCCGAGAGATACGTTTCATCAAATTGATATTTCTGTACAATCGGACTTCCGCCAAGAATCCGTGCTTTCTTGGCTGCCATATTTTCAGCCTGCACAAGAATATCAGTCAGATAAAAGCCTTGACCAAAGTCCTTGTACGGATTGGATTTTCGAATGTCTATCTGCTGAAAATCAACATTAGTCCCATGATAAAGTATCATATCAGTTGTCCTCCGTTTTTTTTGCAGATGACAATCAAGTCATCCACGGCATCATCAATGGATTGCAAATGCTCTACGCCGTAAAAGTCATTCAGAAAATCCACGCCTTTAAACCGATATAGGTATAAAAAAGCATTCTTGACCGAAAGGCTGAAACGCTTGGCAAAAGCACGTATGCATGCATTTATATAAGGTATCTTATACTTATCATCCATAACTAAAGGTGTTTGAGTTTCACACAAAGGTAATCAAAAATTCTATTATCTCATCATTTTCAGATATATCTCGGGTAGAAAAATTTCAGACGAAACCCTGTTATACTCTATATGAACCAATCATGAGAAAGAACAAAGCATAATTATAAATTCTGTAATTCGTTTATAAACAGTCATTTATAGGCATCATCAAGTTCGGCGGGAACTTTGGTAGTTTCTTTCATCGGCTTGCAGACGCAAGAGGTTAAGATTCAACCTGTTATGAAAATTATGATGCAGTCTAACGCACACGAACTTGATGAGGTAATGGTGGTTGCTTTCGGTACTGCAAAGAAATCTCAATTCACGGGTTCTGCATCTACTATCAAGGCCGATAAGATTGTCACGAGACAAACTTCTAATGTAACAAATGCTTTGTCAGGTCAGGTTGCCGGTGTTCAGATTACTAGCTCAAACGGTGAACCGGGTTCGAAGGCTACTGTACGTATTCGTGGTATCGGGTCTATGTCGGCAAGCAACGAACCGCTTTATGTAGTAGACGGTGTACCTTTCGACGGTGGTATCGAGACCATTAATCCGCAAGATATTGAATCGATGACCGTACTGAAAGATGCAGCTTCAAACGCATTGTACGGTGCACGTGGCGCAAACGGCGTTATCTTGATTACTACTAAAAAAGGGCAGGTAGGCTCTAAAGCACGTGTAGACGTGGATGCCAAATGGGGTACCAACCGTCGTGCCATCCCGAATTACAATGTCATGACTGATCCGAATATGTATTATGAGACATATTATCAGGCTGTAAATAATGCTTTGGGTGGAAGCGATGCTGTTACGGTAGGAAACTATGTGCAGCAATTCCTTGCTTATCCGATTTATACGGTTCCTGAAGGTCAAAACCTGTTTACAGAAGAAGGAAAGATTAATCCGAATGCTACATTGGGTGCTGTATATAATAATGATTATTATCTGAAACCGGACAATTGGTATGATGAATTGTTCGACAAAGGTAATTTGCGTCAGGAATACAATGTGCGCGTGAGTGGCGCTTCGCAGAAATCTACTTATTACTTGTCTGCCGGTTATCTGGACGACAGTGGTATTATCCCGAACTCAGGTTTCCAACGTTTCACTTTGCGTACTAATGCAGACTATCAGGTAAACGACCGTATCAAAGTGGGTACGAACTTGTCTTATAGCAATTCTGTCAACAAGACTCCGCGTGACCAAGAAGGGGCTTCAGTCGGAAACATGTTCTATGTGTCTAATATGATTGCTCCGATTTATCCACTTTATGTACGTGACGCACAGGGCAACATCATGACAGACAGCCATGGATTTACAGTTTACGATTTTGGTGCAGGCGAATATCCGGGCTTAGGACGTCCGTTTATGGGGAATTCGAATCCGGCTTCCATGTTGGCTTTGGATAAGCAGGAATACAATTACGATGTATTCAGCGGACGTGCTTTTGTAAATATTGACATTTACAAAGGTTTGAAAGCAACGGCTAACTGGGGCGTGGACTTGGATAATACTCGTTTTACGAATCTGTATAATGCCTACTACGGACAGTATGCTCCAACAGGCGGTATCATTTATGTAGGTGCTACCCGTACATTCAGTATCAACCAACAGTATTTGTTGACGTATGCAAATACGTTTGGTGAGCATAACATTGATGTTTTAGCCGGTTTTGAATCTTATAAGTATAAATACAATTACTTGCGTGGAAACAAGGAAAATCTATACAATCCCAATGTGACAGAAATAGACAATGCGATTGCAAATCCCCAAGTCAATTCGTATACAGACAATTATGCGACACAAGGTATCCTTGCCCGTTTGCAATACAACTATGCAAACAAGTATTTCTTGTCGGCTTCTTACCGTCGTGACGCTTCTTCACGTTTCGCACCGGAAAATCGTTGGGGTAACTTCTGGTCGGTAGGCGGTGGCTGGCTGATGAACAAAGAGTCATTCTTACAAGATGCCCATTGGATTGACATACTGAAATATAAGATCAGCTATGGTGTACAAGGTAATGATAACCTGAACTTGTCAGGTTCGCACAACTACAATTATTATTCAGACCACTACAACATTGCTGATGCCGGAGGTGACTTCGCCTTATCTATGAGCTACAAAGGAAACCGCGACATTACATGGGAAACTTCACACAGTTTCAACACCGGTTTTGACTTTGAGTTCTTTACTGGGCGTTTGGGTGGTACGGTAGAATACTTCCAACGCAAAACTACAGATATGCTGTATAACCGTCCGGTAGCTACTTCTATCGGTTATTCATCTATCCCGATGAACGTAGGCTCAATGATGAACCGAGGCTTTGAAATGGATATTTACGGTGATATAATCCGCACAAAACATGTAACTTGGAGTGCAAACTTCAACTTGACTTATTTCAAGAACAAGATATTGAAACTACATCCCGATTTGAACGGAGAAATGATTTCCGGTTCATACATTTACCGCGAAGGCGAATCAAGCTACCAAATGTATCTGCGTAAATATGCCGGTGTAGACCCTGAAACCGGTGAGGCACTTTATTGGATGGACGTTACAGATGACAAGGGTAATGTCACTGGTCAGGAAAAGACAACCAACGCTCCTAACGCTACCCGTTATGCGACAGGTGACATCTTGCCGAAAGTATACGGTGGTTTCGGCACAACACTGAACGCATACGGTTTTGATTTGTCTATCGCCTTGTCTTACCAATTAGGTGGACGCATCTATGACAATACGTATGCATCATTAATGCACGGCGGTACAAGCAACGATGCTGGACACAACTGGCACAAAGACATCCTGAATGCATGGACTCCGGAAAACAAGAACACGGATATTCCACGTTTAAATTATAATGACCAATATACGAACTATTTGTCAGACCGCTTCCTGACCAGTTCGGACTATTTGAGCATCAATAACATTACGTTCGGATATACTCTGCCGAAGAGCCTGACCACGAAGTTTGGAGTTTCTGGCTTGCGTCTGTACATGGCAGTAGACAATGTGGCTGTTATTTCCGCACGTAAGGGTTTAGACCCGAGACAAAGTTATTCGACTTCTGAAAACTCAAATTATTCACCGATCCGTTCTATTTCGGGCGGTATCTCATTGTCGTTCTAATTTTAAGAGATAATTGTATATGAAAAAATTCTATATTACAGTCTTCGCTTCGGCTGCCCTATTAACAGCGTGCGAAATGGATCAGTTACCCGAAGGAGGAATGCTGACCGATGAACAGAAAAACGAGGTGATTGCCGATGATGCAGAAAAACTCAAAGGAGACATGAATGCATTAAAGGACAATCTAATCCAATACGGAACTATTTCCACCTCTACCTCGACTTACCACACAGACTATGGCTTTCCGGCTATTTGCCTGATTTATGACCAAGGCGGGCAAGACATGGTATCTGAAAGCCATGGATACAACTGGTTTCAGAATGCGTTGACTTTCAGTGACCGTATTCCGACCTCTTCGGACAATGAACTGATTTGGAAACTCCACTATCAACACATCCGTTCAGCCAATGCAATTCTGACTAACTTGTATGCTGCTTATCCTGAATCGGAACGTGTAGGGGAAATCGCTACCTATTTAGGACAAGCTTTAGCTTCGCGTGCTTTCGACTATCTACAACTGATCCAAACTTATCAGTTTACTTATCAAGGACATGAAAATAGTTTAGGTCTGCCTATCGTAACAGAAGAAACTACCGTAGACCAAGCGACCAATAATCCGCGTGCTACTGTACAGGCTGTGTACGATTTGATTATGGAAGACCTCGACCAAGCTATCGCATATTTAGGCGACTATTATAGCAGCAACAGCGAAATTTCAGCAGCGGTAGCTTACGGTTTGCGTGCCCGTGCCAATATGTTGTTAGGCAATTATGCAGAAGCGGCAGTCGATGCCGACCAGGCTTTGACCATATCGGGAGCTACTCCTTATTCTATAAGTGACGTTTCTGTACCATCATTCAATGATGCCAGTGCAAAATCGTGGATTTGGGGTTCAGTGATTACCAGCAATAATGATGTAGTAACTACCGGCATTATTAACTGGCCTTCACATCTTTGTTCTTTTACAGGTAACGGTTACACAACAGGTGTAGGTATGAATGTAGCTTTGCGGCGCATCAACAGCACGTTGTGGGAACGGATTCCTGAAACAGATGTTCGTAAGTCGTGGTGGCTGGACAGCGACACACTCTCTACAGCTACAGTCAATGCTTACGGCATGACTGGAAAAGAGCTGGTTGCCGCTTCCGGTGTTCCTTATACAGCTTATACAAATGTAAAATTCGGTCCTGAAGGCGGAATCTTGTTCAATACCGAGAATGCACAAGATTGGCCGTTGATGCGTGCTGAGGAAATGTTACTTATCAAGGCGGAAGGATTGGCACGTAGCCAAGGTGTAGCGGCTGGGAAAGCCGTGCTTGAAAGTTTTGTCCAGACTTATCGCGACCCGAATTATACTTGTAGTGCGTCTTCGTTGGAAGACTTCATTGATGAAGTTTGGTTCCAACGTCGCATAGAGCTGTGGGGTGAAGGATTCTCGTTGTTTGATATACTGCGTCTGAAGAAACCCATTGTACGAATTGGAACGAACTTCTCTACAAATGTAACTTACGCTGACATTGCGGCTGAATCACCCATCATGATTTTCAATATTCCGGAATGCGAGACTTCAGCAAATAATGGCATTCCTTTGAATCAAATCAATGAAGTAGCAACTCCGCCAGTAGCTATTATGCAATAACCGTTAGAATAGCGAATAAAAAGCCGTCCCTTTCGGAAGGGATGGCTTTTCTTGATGTAGTACGCTCGGCATGAGCATTGTCTAACGGGTGTAAGTCCCGAGTGAGCCCTAATAGCGGGAATCACATAGCCCAAGGCAAGGGTGTCCATCGCGAGGTGGAATCTGAAGGAAGCC